>CANFME010000044.1 GCA_947448305.1 Burkholderiaceae bacterium | reverse complement strand
TTCGTTAATGGGTCTAATAAAACGAGTCTGCCATCATTAAAAGACATCAAATTGACCGGTTCCTCTTTCCCTAGTCCGCGGATCCGTCTTTCACGAGCAACTGTCCTTAAAATTCCTCTAATAAATCCAGCTTCGCCCTGTACAACATCGATTATTTGATTCGTTGCCGCATCAATAACCGTAACTCCGCCATCTTGTCTATCCTCAAATTTCAACACCTTTACTTGAACAGGTTGGACTGTCTGTGTGTTATTTTTTTCTTCTAAGAATAGCGTATTCATAAAATAACCAAATAAGCTCAAGGCGATACAGATAATAAATGCCTTGATTGAAGGGGACATTTTAGAATGCGTTAAATTGTTGGACATTTGGTTTCTTTACGTTAGGCTTAAATCATTTGTAAGTCCAACATTTAAACCTTGGCGTGAATAATCAGGTTGAATTATTGGTGTGTTTACTGCAACTTGGTCGATTGAAATTTGATTTTCAGTTGCCCAGGCCTGTTTTAGTAATGAAGCTACTTCTTTAACATTAGCGATGTTTCGTAACATCGGCTCAGGATGATTAAAGTTCATTGGTCTTACATGTGGCCATAAATGGAAGTAGCCAATCTTAGTTCCATGGTCAACCTTCAATGGGATATTTCCATAACCATCTTTTTGCGCTTTAACGTCCGCACTCACAATTTCTTTGTATGGCAAATTAAAGGATAATGTCATAGCCATTCCAATACGCATCACGATGCGACGGTTGGTGATTGTATATACGGCTGACTTAGCAGTGAAATAAGCAAGAGTCCCAAGTAAGCCAACACAGACAATACTGAGTGCAATCATCCAAGCGGTAGAAATAACGACTACTTGCAGACTATGTTCTAAAACAATCCCATCATAAATTCGAAAAAACACCAAAAATATAAAATAAGCTATAACAGGACGAATATAAAATATATCTTTAGCAGTTCTCCAAACATCTGGTGAACCTTGCCAAATTATTTTTTCTGCTTCAGGAAGTTTTTCAGGTAATCCATACTCTGCTTCTAGTTCATATTCGCGGCCATTATTGAGATTTTTTCTCATAGCAACGGCTCCTGACGATCAGGCGTTGCATACAAAGTACCAGCGCCGTAATATGCCATCACTTTTTCTTCCTCAAGCAATGTTATTTGTGAATTGCTTTTTGTTTTTGGCACATCACTAAATTGGTGACTTAATATTGAATTTACTCTAACACCACCCTCTTTGATCAAAGCGAAATTTATGGGAATCAATACATTGTTACCTGGGGTTAACTCCACTTCAAAATATCGAATCATTGATTCCATGTGATCAACCCATAGATTCGTTACCTTACCAGCAGGTTTCTGATCAGCACCATAAACAGTCATTCCAATTGGATTTTTATCTTTTTTATGAACCGTAAAGCTTGGTAACTGGGAAAGCGGAACAATTCTTGGTTCGCCATGCAAGCCTACGTCTGGAACATCCGCACGGTTAGCGTAAGAACCCGGGCCAACCCCAGCAAGAAGTGGGTTAACTGTAGGAACTAACGGCGCACCATTCATGTGATTAGCAGGTACTGCATTGAGAACCTCTGGAGCTGGAGTCTGAGCTAGTGGAGCCAAATATTCTTGACCTGCTTCTGTCAGGAATGACTTAGACTTAGGCATCATGATCAGACCAGCTTCATTGGTTATTTTTCCAAAACGCTCTGACTCTAATGGAAAACCTTCACGTTTGCTTTCTAAGGTTAAATAAACTAATAACCCAAGAAAAAACATAATAAATATTGTAAAAATAAGTGATGCTACATCCCATCCAGCGGTAATTGCTCCAAATCCAGTCATAACTTTCTCCTATATAAAATTAGCTTGGTAACTCTGCCAATCCAAACTTCGTGGTTGATACCCTTTGATTGGATTGATAAATTACCAAAGGCCCTAATGCAATCAGTGTTGCAAAAATTAAATAAATTTCAATGTGATACACGAATTGATAACCAGTAGCTGGATTATTGAGTGCATCTCCTAATATTCCTTGCTTTGCAAATTCTGAAATTAAATCGCGTATTAAACCACCCAAGGAAATTGCGATTCCAGAGGCTGTCGTATTTACTGCACCCCAAGCTCCAATAGCCATTCCTGTCATGCCAATATTGTCCATTTTCATTGCAATGATTAAGGTACTGATTGAGAATAGCCCTGCTCCAAATCCAATGAGGGTCGCTCCAACTCTAAACAATGTTGCAGATTCCAAGGGTTCTGCAAAAATAACTGCTGAAAATGCGAATAAACCGACTAACAATGCCAGAGCAGAGATCCTATAAGGGTCAATGCCTCTAGATAACCAACGAGCTGCTAAAGCAAAGGCAATTAAAGCACCGCCAGACATTAACGCAGTCAGTAAGCTAGTTTGAGAAACGGTTAAGTGAAGAATTTCTCCACCGTAAGGTTCCAAAATAATGTCTTGCATACTAAATGCTGCAGTACCTAAGCCAAGCATTACTAAATAACGCTTAACTTTTCCTTTGGACGCAAATTGATTCCAACTTTCCCTAAATTCTGGTCTCTGTATTGCAGGGTTTGTTTTATGAGGTTGTCTAGCTTCTTGTTTCCATAGAGCAATAATATTTAGGATTAAAGTCACTGCAGCAGCGCTTTGAACAACTTGTACTAATTGAATTTGAGTAAAAGGATTTAAGAAAAAACTAAAAACAATGCCACTGATGACCATGCCAACTAAGAGCATGACATACATTAAAGCGACTACTCTAGGACGAGATTCCTCTGTTGCAATATCTGTAGCAAGTGCCAAACCTGCAGTTTGAGTTGTCTGCATCCCAGCACCAACCAATAAAAAGGCTAAAGCACTGGCTATATGACTAAACCAGGTTGGCCATTGTGTGTCACCAGATAAAAGGATTAATGCAAAAGGCATAATGGATAAGCCACCGAATTGTAATAAAGTACCAATCCAGATATAAGGAACTCTTCTCCATCCTAAAACAGAACGATGTTGATCCGATTTAAAGCCAACCAATGCTCTAAAGGGAGCAAAAACTAAAGGTAATGCCACCATCAATGCTACTAACCAAGCGCTAACACCCATCTCAAGAATCAAGACACGATTTAAAGTCCCAATCAATAAAGTTGCTGCCATACCAACTGTGACTTGGAATAATGACAATCGTAAAAGCCGAGACAAAGGTAAGTCATCACTCACGACATCCGCAAACGGGAGTAACGAGGGACTTACCGCAGTCCAAGTTTTTTTATTGACCAAAAATGGAATTTTCATTTTTTGGTGATTTCCATCGTTTGTGATTTATAAAACATACTTGATACTTTTTGGGTGAAAGTTACATCCCAGTCTTTTAGATCTTCGGCTTGTTTGATTTCTTTTCGAATCGTATCTTCGGCTATCGGCACGATAAATGGTGAGCGATCCTTTTTAGGAAAAAGCTTACCTGAACGAATCATAAGTTCAAGAGCAAAAGTACTTGGTGCAAAGGTGAAGATAATTTTATGCTGAGTATTACTAGCGAGTTGACTCAGAACTGAGACCTTATCGTTACCTTGATAATGAATTACTGAATCCATACAAACGACATAATCAAAGTACCCAAACTTTGGATCTAACATATCGCCAGCATGAAACTCAACTAAATGTTTTAACCTTGGATCAAGTCTTTCTTTAGCCAGATCAATTAGGGTTGCTGAAAGATCAACAGCAATCACGTGAGCGCCCCGTTTAGCTAACTCGACAGCCAAAGCGCCAGTTCCGCAACCCGCATCTAAAATTCTGGTACCAGAAAGATTTTCAGGTAATCGACTTAAAAGAATATCGCGAGTTTGATCACGACCAGCACGCACCGTTGCACGAATCCCACTGACAGGTGCATCAGAGGTTAATTTAGCCCAAGCCTGCGAAGCTGTTCTGTCGAAGTACTCTTCTAGCTCACTACGTTTTTTTTCGTATCGTATTGTTGTCATCAATCAAATCCTAATAAGTCAAAAATTTCGCGGTCTTTTAAACTTTCTGCTTCAATCGGTGGAAGTTCTTCTAATAAGGAAGCTGCTAAACGTAAATATTCGTTTTGCACAGCTTCGATTTCTGGGGTCTTTTCCATTTCAAAAATAGTACATTTTTTTAATCTACTGCGGCGAATTGCGTCGAGATCAGGAAAGTGGGCCATCGTCTTTAAACCAACGCGCTTATTAAACTTATCAATCTGATCTGTTCCTGCGCTACGGTTAGCAATTACGCCACCTAAACGCACATCATAATTTTTTGCTTTGGCTGCGATCGCCTGAACAATGCGGTTCATGGCAAAAATAGAATCAAAGTCATTTGCTGTAACAATTAAAGCGCGGTCCGCATGCTGTAGAGGTGCTGCAAAACCACCACAAACAACGTCACCAAGAACGTCAAATATCACAACATCCGTATCTTCTAATAAATGATGTTCTTTTAAAAGTTTGACGGTTTGTCCAACCACATAACCACCACAACCGGTGCCAGCAGGGGGACCACCCGCTTCGACGCACATGACGCCGTTAAAACCCTCATAAACAAAATCTTCAATCTTAAGCTCTTCAGCATGAAAATCGACTGTCTCTAAAATATCAATCACAGTGGGCACTAACGTACCAGTGAGTGTAAAGGTCGAGTCATGTTTCGGGTCACAACCAATCTGTAAAACTCGTTTACCAAGTAATGAAAAAGCAGCTGATAAATTAGAGGAAGTTGTACTTTTACCTATTCCGCCTTTCCCATAAATAGCAAATACCTTTGCATTGCCAATTTTGATATTTGGATCAAGATGGACTTGAACACTTCCATCACCATCTGGTGGTTTGGCTGTATTCAAAACTGAGATAGGAACAGAGACTGTGTTCATGAAATTGCTACTCCTTGGTAGACGCCTTCGAGTCGATCTTCTAACTCTTCAGCAAATTGTCGCAATTTAGCGAGATCTTGTGCGGATGGATTCCAATACTTCCTTTCGCTTGCTTCAAGCAAGCGATTCGCTACTTTTGCGGTTGCGCTAGGGTTTAATTCAGCCAAGCGTTCACGCATTACATCATCTAATACAAAAGTTTCTGTAATCTGTTGGTAGACCCAAGGTTGCACTTGGCCAGTAGTTGCTGACCAACCAAATGTATTGGTCAAATGTGTCTCAATCTGACGAACACCCTCAAAGCCATGTTCCAACATGCCCTCATACCATTTTGGATTGAGCATTCTAGTTCTTGTTTCTAGTGTCACTTGTTCATTGAGAGTTCTAACGGTACCTTTACCAGAAGTTTGATCACCAATATAAACTGGAGCATCAACGCCACCCTTAGCATGTTTGACAGCCTGACTAATTCCACCTAAGGTATCAAAGTACGTGTCAATAGTTGTTACACCCAGTTCAATGGAATCTAAGTTCTGATAAGTGAGGGAAACATCAGCAAAAATACCATCAAGTAATTCAGCCTTTTGAAGTTGAGGTTTACCACTGACGCCATACGCAAAACCTTTACGCTTCTTGTAAGTATTAGATAACTCTTCTTCATCATCCCATTTACTGTTATCGATCAATAAGTTCACGTTAGAACCATACGTGCCGTCAGCATTACCGAAGACGCGTAGTGCAGCAGTCTCCATATCGCAACCCATCCTAGCCATATAGTCCAGCGCATGTTTACGCACAAAGTTTTGTTCGCTTGGTTCATCAGCATTGGCGGCCATTAGCGCAGCTTCAGCTAACAACTTAATTTGTAGCGGCATTAAATCTCTAAAGATTCCTGAGATGGATACGACCACATCAATGCGGGGGCGACCTAGTGTTTCTAAGGGAATTAACGTAGCGCCAGCTAAGCGTCCATAACTATCAAAACGTGGCTGTGCACCCATTAATGCAAGGACTTGACCAATTGGTGCACCTTCTGTTTTAAGGTTATCAGTACCCCATAAAACTAATGCAATCGATTCAGGTAAAGCATTTCCATCAGCCATATGACGATCCAGAATACGCTGAGCTTGTTGCGCTCCATCTTTAACTGCATACTGACTCGGAATTCTGAACGGATCAAATCCGTGTAAATTACGACCTGTTGGCAATACTTCTAAGTTATGTAATACATCACCACCAGGAGCAGGTGGAATATATTTTGCATCTAGCGCATTCATCACTCCATCTAATTCACTATCCATTTGCATGAACTTATAAGCTGTTTGTAAATCAGTAATAATTTTGTCGATGTTTTCGATTTTGCCAAGTTTATGCGCAAGAATAATTTCTTGAGGTAAAGATCCTTTAACAATGTCTAGAAATACATCATCTTCAAGAGTTACATCTACACTAAACTTTGCCATGCTCTTCAGCATATCCAAGCTTGCATTTAATGATTTTTTCTTACCAATAACATGTAAGCCTTCTGGAATCAAAGCATACTCATATTCCAATAACTCTTCACTCAACTTCACTACTTCTAAACTGATTTGCTTTTGTGACAGGGTTTCCCATGAACTCGTAGCAGGAATAATTTCAATACCAGTTGCTTGAGTAAAAATCAATTCGCTGAGTTGCTCACGCTCCAGGACATTGGCGACATCATGATCATCTTCAGGTAGTAAACGATAACGCTCTACTGAAGCCTTCAAATCAGCTAGTCCTTTGTAAAGTCCTGCTTGAGCAATTGGCGGAGTTAAATAGCTTATTAAAGTAGCGCCTGAACGTCTCTTCGCAATCGCTCCCTCTGATGGATTATTAGATGCGTACAAATAAATGTTCGGTAAATCTTTAATTAAGCGATCTGGCCAACAGTTTCCAGATAAGCCAGTTTGCTTACCAGGCATGAACTCTAACGCACCGTGAGTGCCAAAATGAAGTGCTGCATGCGCTCCAAAATCTTCTCTTAAATAACGATAGAAAGCTGAGAAAGCATGGGTTGGAGCAAATCCTTTTTCATATAACAAACGCATTGGATCACCTTCATATCCAAAGCCAGGTTGAACGGCAAGGAGTACATTCCCAAACTGTTTACCCAAGATAAAAATTCCAGATCCATCACTTAATTGTTTGCCTGGAGCTGGACCCCACTGCTTTTCAATGTCCTTTAACCAAGTTTCGCGTTTGACATGGTCATTGGCTGGAATCTTGAAGTGAACGTTGGCATCGGTGTTGTATTGCTGAGCATTACCATGCAAAAGAGAATCTCTTAACTCATCGATACTGGCAGGCATATCTACTTGATAGCCATCCTGCTTCATTCGCGCCATTGTTTCGTAAATAGACTCAAAAACACCTAAGTAGGCTGCAGTTCCAACTCTTCCTGCGTTTGGTGGGAAGTTAAAAATAACAATCGCAACTTTACGGTCATGGTGTTTTGACTTCTTGAGTGAAATCAACTTATCCATTCTTGCGGAGAGCATATCTACTCGTTCAACACAAGTGAACATATCATTAACATTATTTATTTCTGTAAATGTGCAACCACGATGACAACCAGTACAAGTTGTACCTGGAGCTCCAGAACGCCCACCATAAACCATTGGATTAGTGGCGCCGTCGAGTTCAGGAATAGCCACCATTAAGGTACTCTCTACGGGCAATAAGCCACGATCAGAGCTTCCCCAATCAGAAAGATTTTGGAACTCTACAGGATGAGCAGCGATATAGGGGACATCAAGCTTACCCAAGACTTCTTCAGCGGATTTAGCATCGTTATACGCAGGTCCACCAACGAGTGAGAAGCCTGTTAAAGAAATCATGGCATCTACGGTACACTTTCCGTTTTTCATCAAGAACTGGTCAATTGCAGGTCTAGCATCTAAACTAGCGGCAAAAATAGGAACCACTTGATATCCTCGAGCCTCAAGTGCTGCAAAGACAGCATCATAGTGCTGAGTATTTCCAGCTAAAACATAAGATCTCAGTAACAAAATACCAATCTTACCTTTTGCCTTATTATCTGGAACGAGTTTCGGTACTTGGCTTATATCGTCGCTAATACGGCCTTTAAGCCTCGGATGATAAACTCCTGCATCGGGGTACATGACTGGCTCAACGATTTTGCTCTTAGTATTTTTAAGGGAGGCTCTTGGACCATCTGCATATTTATTAATGAGGAAACGAACCATATGGTACATATTCTCTTCTGAACCGCCCAACCAATATTGCAGGGTCAGAAAATAATTACGAACATCCTGCGCAGTACCTGGAATGTATTTAAGAATTTTAGGTAAGGTACGCAGCATCTTCATTTGAGCAGCACCACCTGTTGTATTTTTTCCTTTAGAGCCACGCATTTTCTTGAGTAAAGCCAATGGACCGCTGGCTGGCTTACTCATATCAAAATCACCCATTTTGGTAAGAGGTACTACCTCTGAAGCAGACATGGCACAAATCATCGCATCACAATGATCTCTTCGGGCTTTTAAATCATCCAGGATGGGTAAAAAATGATCTTCAAGAAATAACATCGTAGTAACAACAATATCTGCATCTGCAATATCTTTTTTACACTCAGCCAGCTTCTCAGGTGCATGTGCCCATCCAGCAGCGGCATGGATTTTAAAATCCAAGTTAGGCATTTCACGTTTCAATGCAAAATTTGCCTTTTCACTTGCGCTAATGAGATGCGTATCCATCGTCACTAAGACAAACTTAAGAGAGGTTTTATTAACGACTGTAATAGGCTTTTGCATCGTAAAGCGTCTCCAAGGTGATCTGCTGCATACCATGCTCATTTGCATACTTTTCAGTATTTCGCCGAGCTTTTCCACGCACAAAAAATGGAATCTTGCCTAATTCTTTTAAGGCATCTGCGGACCATACTGCTTGATCTTCAGTGGACTGTTGTTGTGTCGAAGACTGCTGTTGCGTATCGAGATTTTCTTTTTTATTATGTTGCTCTTGATCAGTTACGACTGGAGCTTCTATTTCAAAATAAGGTGCTGCTTCAGGTACCTGAATGGATGAGGCAGATGCCGCACCAACGTGGCCCAGATGTGAAGCAGGAACATTACTATTAAATTCAAAGTCTTCTCTAAACATCATGATGAGATGCTCTTCCAAGCCCATCATTAGTGGATGAACCCATGTATCGAAAATAACGTTAGCGCCCTCAAAACCCATTTGCGGTGCGTATCGCGCTGGAAAATCTTGCACATGCACTGGCGCAGAAATTACTGCACAAGGAACACCTAACCTTTTGGCAATATGGCGCTCCATTTGTGTGCCAAGAACTAACTCAGGAGAAAGCTCAGCAACTTTTTCTTCAACTTCTAAATAATCATCGGTAATGATGGCCTCTAAGCCATATAATTTCGCAGCTTCACGCACATCCTTCGCAAATTCTCTGGAGTAGGTACCCATCCCAACCACCTGGAAACCCATTTCATCTCGAGAGATTCTGGCAGCTGCAATCACGTGAGTAGCGTCACCAAAAATAAAGACTCGCTTACCAGTCAAGTAGGTAGAATCAACTGAACGGGCATACCATGAGGAGTTTGACTGTATTTCTTTTAGAACTTTTTCTTCAGAAATGCCCGCTAACTGAGCAACCTCTTTCATGAAATCAATGCTTGCATTGACACCAATTGGAACTACTTTAGTAAAGGGTTGGCCATACATTCTAGAAAGCCATGAAGCTGTTGTTTGCGCAATTTCTGGGTAAAGTACTACATTAAAATCAGCCTGGGGAATCCGAGTAATATCATTTGGAGTGGCACTTTGTGGAGCAATCACATTAATTTCAATGCCTAACATCGTGAGCATTTTGCTTACTTCTTTAATATCATCACGGTGTCTGAAACCCAGTGCAGTAGGACCCAAAATATTACAACTCGGCTTTTTACCCGCTGCCAGTTTTTCTTGACGTTGACTAATATGAGTAGCTGCTGCTATTTTTGTATCCATCACAGTTAAGTGACGAACTATTTGATAAAAGGTCTCTGAGGCGCCCCAGTTTTCTTTCTTTTGATAGGAAGGTAATTCCAAGGGAATCACTGGGATTGGTAAATTTAAGGCCTTGCTTAAACCACCTGGATCATCTTGAATCAACTCAGCAGTACAGGAGGCACCAACAATCATTGCTTGCGGTTTGAAGCGCTCAAAAGATTCTTTAGCTGCGTTTTTAAATAATTGCGCCGTATCACCGCCAAGGTCTCGCGCTTGGAAGGTGGTATAGGTCACGGGAGGTCTTTTCGGAAGACGCTCAATCATTGTGAATAGTAAATCAGCGTAAGTATCACCTTGTGGTGCATGCAACACATAGTGCAACTCTTTCATTGCTGTAGCGATGCGCATTGCCCCAACATGAGGAGGTCCTTCATAGGTCCATAGTGTTAATTGCATAGGGCCTCCGTATCAAATTGTAGTTTTGCTTTACGTCGGAGTGGTCTTGCAAATAACTCAGCAAGATCAGCCGCTTGATCGTAGCCATGAATAGGACTAAACACGAGCTCAATAGCCCATTTAGTTGTATAACCTTCAGACTCGAGAGGGTTTGCCAATCCTAAACCACAAACAACCATATCCGGTTTTGCTAATTTGAGCCGATCTAATTGCTTTTCAACATCTTGTCCCTCTGATAACTGGACATTCTGTGGCAACAACGCCATTTCTTTTTCTAAAACTTGCTTATGTAAAAAAGGTGTACCCACCTCTGTCAGTGCCATACCCAACTCACGATGTAAATATCTCGCCAAAGGAATCTCTAGTTGAGAGTCTGGGAAAAAGAAAATCTTTTTATCTTTTAATGTTTCTTTTAGCGGCGCTAAGGCCATTTCTGCTCTAGCTTTTTTAGGCGCAGTTACTTTATCAAATAATTCTTGTGAAACACCCATCGCAGTTGCAATCGTTGCCAACCATTCTGTCGTACCCTCGATACCAAATGGAAATGGTGCACTAAGATGACTTGCGCCACGTGACTCAAGTGCGCGTAATGTATCACCTAAAAATGGTTGGGCTAATATAAATTGAGTATTACTCCCTACTGCAGGAAGATCTCTTGAATTACGTGGTGGAAAAAAGCTAACATTCGTCACACCCATCTCTGTAAAGAGTCTAGCAAACTGATCTTCCACGATATCAGGTAAACAACCGACAATCATGATGGACTTCTGATCAGTTACAGGCAACTGCGGAACTAGCGCATTTAAGCAAGCATCTTCACCTTGTGTAAAGGTTGTTTCAATCCCGCTACCTGAATAATTCAGAATCCGTACTTTAGGACCAAATTGTTTATCTAAACGTCCCGCCGCACGATGTAAATCTAATTTAATGACCTCGGATGGGCATGATCCCACAAGGAATAGAAGCTTAATATCTGGACGTCTTGCAAGTAATCTCTGTACGACTTTATCCAACTCTGCATTAGCGTCAGCGAGTCCTGCAAGGTCACGCTCATCAATAATAGCCGTTGCAAAACGTGGTTCTGCAAAAATCATAACCCCCGCCGCAGACTGAATTAAATGAGCGCAAGTTCTTGAACCAACCACTAGAAAAAAAGCATCTTGAATTTTGCGATGCATCCATATAATTCCAGTTAATCCACAAAACACCTCACGTTGTCCACGCTCACGAATGATCTCTGGAGGAGCTCCACAACCGGATTCAACTATTGTATTGATTGGAATGATTGCATTCATGAGGCATAACCTTGTTGAAAAACTTCATTAGTTGTTAAGGCCCTCTTTTGATGAGCCTCATATTCTTTTCGTGCAATTCTCAACTTCCAAATGAATTGAGCAGCATTGATGAAATAGGCGCAATAGGCACATAAGGCTAGGATCATTAATGAATTAGGGCTCAAACTTTCATTAAATAGACAATAGACGTAACTTAAATGTAGAAAAATTACGAGCATACTAAAGACGTCTTCCCAAAAGAACGCTTCTGCAAATAGATATTTGTCAAACACAACCTTTTCCCAGATACAACCGGTAACCATAATCAATAGAAGGAAAAAGGTCTTTAGCATGATGGAGTAATTTGCATAGTCATAATCTTTGCCAGTGATTAAAAACCTGATAACTAAGGTTATACTTACTAAGAAGACTAAAAACTGCACAGGTGCTAATAAACCTTGAACAAGTGTCCAAATTGATTGATCTCTTTTGATCCGCTGTTCTGGCGTATAAAGAAGTTTACTTTTCTTACTCATCTCTCTGCCTGTTGTGTAATATTCACCATCTGTAAACAAAAGTTTACGCTTAATTTAAGTTACACAATATAGGGGTTTCCCTAATTTATGTAAAATAAATTAGACAGTTGTCAAAAATAGGTGTAAATTAAACCTTACGGTATATCCCCTAATATTTATTAACACGGAGCAGAGTATGGTTAAGTCTTTAAACATAATAAAAACCACTCATCCGGAGAAGCAAATGAGACACAGCGCAAATTCCAATTTTGAACAGGAAGATAGTTGTCTTGAAAACGATCAAGTTGAAATATCAAATAACAAAACGCCTATCGATATTTTGATTAAGATGCTGGATCAAGAAATCATTCCAAGACTTCTGGTAAGTCACCAGGCAAACTCTCCACTCGAAGAATTAGCAACACCAGGACTGAGAAAAATCCATGATCAAGAGGTCGATCTATTAACAGGCCTAGTGATCAACGGCTCTCAAGAATCTTGCATTGAATATATTAAGAAACTCACCTCAAAACAAGTTGCGATTGAATCCATTTATTTAGATCTTATTCCGACGACTGCGAGAAAGCTTGGTGTACTTTGGGAAGAAGATGTAGTTAGCTTCACTGACGTGACGATTGGCTTGTGGCGCTTGCAACATATTCTTTATGAACTGACCAAAGATTTTCAGTTGAAAAATAGTATGCCAATTGAAAACCTAAACGCCCTTTTGATTCCAGCTCCAAAATCTCAACATACCTTGGGGTTATTTATCGTTGCGGAATTCTTTAGAAAAGCAGGATGGCGCGTTTGGGGAGAGCCTAATTTATCTCCTGAAGAAATCAACAACTTAATTTTTTCACAATGGTTTGATGTCATTGGCGTTTCAATTGGTTACATTGAACAGTTAGAGGATTTGAATGCAATGATTAATTCACTGAGATCTCGTTCAATGAACCCAAATGTTTCTTTTATGGTCGGCGGACCACTTTATAATAGTCACCCAGAACTTTTTGATGAAATTGATGCAGAAATCAAGTCAGCCGACGCTAACGAAGCAATTAGAATGGCGGAAATGATTGTTGGTAACAAAAAGAATATGGGGTTGAATTAAATGAGGGCATTGTACAAATAAATTTACAATGATTATTAATATTTTTTTACACATAAGTTGATTACATGAATCCATCCTCCACCAATCTTACAAACAATATTGAGTCGATTGACGCCAATGCCGCTGCGGAATTGGTAAGTTACGTCGCGGATACAGTATTCGTTATGGATCAAGATGGAGTTATTGAAAATATATTAAATACCCAAACACCAGGGTTTAGTCATTTAAAAAATTTGATTGGAAAATCTTGGCTTGAAAGCACGACATTAGAAAGTCGTAAAAAAGTTGAGTCTCTCTTGTCACCTACTGTGAGTGAAAATGCTCAAAAATGGCGTCAAATCAACCTAAGCGTTCCTAATAATCCAGATCTACCTTTAATGGTCTCGGTACTTCACCTTAAAAAAGATAATAAGATCTTAGGGATTGGACGCGATTTACGTAATTTGGCAAACCTTCAACAACGCTTAGTTGAAGCTCAACAAGCAATAGAAACTGATTATCTGCGATTACGATTTGCAGAAGCGCGTTATCGCCAACTCTTTGACCTAAGCGTTAACGCTCACATTATTATCGATGGTAGTACTTTCAAAATTATGGAAGCCAATTCTGTAGCCCAAAGCCTAATGACTGATAAGGGCCGAAGGATGGTTGGACGCTCTCTAGCAGAGTTTATTGATATGAATGACTTTAGTCAATTACAAGAATTGCTAAACAACTCTAGGAATATCAACACGCCTAAAAAAGCAAGTGTGAAATTAGTTAAAAACACAGTACAAGCTGAAATCACAGTGAACTTCCTAAGAGAAGAAAATCAAACTGTATTTTTAATTAATGTCACGCCATTATCTGAAATCATTCAAGACTTTAAACTCAATCCAAATAATGAGCGGTTAATTAGTGCGATTCAATTTTCCTCTGATGCGTTTGTGATTACTGATCTGAATGGCAAAATCTATAGCGCTAATCAAACATTTTCTGAAATGACGCAAGTTGAAAAACTAGGTGATTTAATTGATGAACCAATTGATAACTGGCTTGGACGCGCAAGTATTGATTTAAGAGTGATCCTAAATAATCTAAAAGATAAAAATTCAATTAAGCACTACATTACTAACATCGTGCCTAGCGGCAATGCAACAGGTATTGAGGTAGAAGTTTCAGCCGTAAAAGTAGTCACTGAGCAAGAGTCTTATATTGGTTTCAATATTCGACAAATAAGCCAACGTGTATCTCAACGTGGTCAAGCATCTAGCGATCTCAAACAAACGGCGACAAAACTGACTGAACTAGTCGGACGCGTTCCTTTAAAAGATATTGTGAGTGAGACTACCGACATGATTGAAAAAATGTGCATCATGTCCGCACTTGAATTAACGATGAATAATCGTGTTTCTGCATCAGAAATGTTGGGCTTATCCCGTCAAAGTCTCTACATTAAAATGCGCCGTTTTGGTATTACCGATACAAACGGAACTGAAGATTTATAAGTAAGGTAATGATGCAAGAAACATCTGTATTGAGCCTTATGAATTATCCGTCAAGCTCAATACCATGGGGAATCTCTCGCCTCGTCATGGGTAAATACCCGTTTAAGAATATACCGGGAATCAAATTTGTCAAAGTACTTGGTTGTGGAAAGCATGGGGGCTTTGATTTAAATCCAAGTTTTAACAAGCAAGGTTTGCTTTGCGTTTTCGATTCTATGGAGCGGGCTCAAGATTTTTTAAATACTTCTAGCATTATGGAGAATTATAAAAAACACTCCAGTGAGTTTTTCTCCGTGATGCTCCAAGCTTATTCGTCCAAAGGTTCTTGGTCAAATAACACGCTTCAAGTGACGCAAGAAGCACCTTCAAAAGGACCCATTGCAGGAATCACGCGTGCTTCGATCAAGTTTTCAAAAGCTTCAGAATTCTGGCGTAAAGCCCCACCAGCGCAAGAATCTTTAGAGCGTGCCCCGGGCTGCCTTCTTGCAGCCGGTGTAGGAGAAGCACCTTATTTGCGACAAGCGACATTTACGATGTGGGAATCTACCCTTGCAATGGATCAATATGCACGCAGTGGTGCCCATTTAGAGGCTATTCAAACAGCTTATAAAGGGGAGTTCTTTACCGAATCCATGTTTACCAGATTCGTGCCAATCAACCCAAACGGTATTTGGCGAGGAAAGCAGTATGGCTAAACAAAAAGTCGTCATCATTGGTGGAGGTATCGCTGGCCTTTGTGCCTGCTTGAAATTATCACATCAAGGATACGAAGTTATTCTTTTAGAAAAAGAAAACCATCCTGGAGGGAAGATTCGAAGCATTCAAGCTGGTGATCTGAACATTGATTCTGGCCCAACTGTTTTCACGATGCGCTGGGTTTTTGAAGAGTTATTTAAAGAATGTGGTGAAGACTTCAGTAGTCTGATTGCCACCACAAAGCTTCCTGTTCTTGCAAGGCATTTTTGGGGTACTGATCAACTTGATTTATTTGCTGATCAACAATTAAGTGCACAAGCTATTCAAGATTTTTCTGGAAAAAAACAAGCCGATTTATTTTTAGACTTTTGTCGTGTTAGTCAAAAAGTTTATGAATCGCTTGAAAAACCTTATATTCGGGCTCGTCGTCCAACCCTACCCAGTATGATGAGTCAACTCGGTTTGTCTGGCACAAAAACTTTGATGGGAATTGGTCCTTTTAAAAACCTTTGGCAATCACTTGAAACATTTTTCCCAGATCCAAGGCTGCAACAACTATTTGGTCGGTATGCGACCTACTGTGGTTCATCCCCTTTTTTAGCTCCAGCAACCTTGATGCTAATTGCTCATGTGGAAATGGCTGGAGTATGGTCTATGAATGGCGGGATGACGGAACTTCCTAAAATAGTTGCCCAATTAGCATTAGCAAGAGGGGCTAAGATCCAATATGGTGCCCTTGTTAAAGAAATAAAATCTGTCAACCAAAAAGTGTCTCATGTAGAACTTGAGACAGGAGAAATCATCTCTGCGGATGCCATTATTTTCAATGGTGATATTGCAGCCCTATCCAGTGGCCTATTGGGTACTGAGGTAAATAAGGCAACTCCGCCCATTCCAACAGTATCTTCTTTATCGGCTGTAACTTGGTCAGCCAGTATTCCTGCAAATCAATTACCAATTAGTCATCACAATGTTTTTTTTGATGATGATTATCAGAGTGAGTTTACTAATATTTTTACAGAGAATAGACTTCCTCAAAAACCTACAGTGTATCTGTGTGCTCAAAGTCGCACCCATACAGAAAAACTATCTTCTCCAACAGAAAAAGTTTTGCTGCTAGTCAATGCGCCTGCAAATGGAGATTCTCCTACTTCTCAAAAGGAAATTGAGTTATGTCAACAAAACGTCTTTCAACTACTTGGCAAAAGTGGCTTTCAAATCAATCCAGAATCATGGGAAATGGTACGGACAACTCCGCAAGATTTTCATCAGCTATTTCCAGCAACCAAGGGAGCTCTGTATGGCATGGCAACCCACGGTTGGATGAGCTCCTTTCAACGACCCAGCTCAATCTCCAAAATCAAGAATCTATTTTTAGCGGGGGGCAGCGTTCATCCGGGGCCGGGAGTTCCCATGGCAGCTCTATCGGGAAGACTGGCGGCCGCAACCCTGATGGATCACCTGCCTTTGACCAAATAGTACCTCATGGTGGTTATCTTTGGTGGTATGTAGACGGAATCAGTGATGATGGCAAACATGGGATCACCATTATTGCTTTTATAGGAAGTGTTTTCTCACCCTACTATTTGTGGGCTAATCGTAAAAATTTAGCCGATCCTAATAACCACTGCTGTATTAATGTCGCACTTTATAGTCCCGGAAAAAAACGTTGGACCATGACAGAAAGAGGCAAACGCTTCACCCACCGAGATGCGACAAACTTTAAAGTAGGTCCGAGTGACCTTCACTGGAATGGACAATCTCTAGAAATTAATATTAAAGAACGCGCAGTACCGTTTGGCCAGAAAGTAATCGGCAAGGTTAAAGTACATCCTGAGCAATTATTTAATTATTCAGTTCCACTTGATGAACAGGGCAAGCATCGCTGGGGTCCACTGGCTCCTACCTCCCGGATTGAAGTAGAGTTTACAGAACCACAACTCAAATGGTCTGGACACGCCTATCTAGATTCTAATGAAGGAGACGAACCTATCAATCGGCCCTTTTTAGAATGGGACTGGGCAAGATCTTTATTAAAAAACGGTAGTACTGCTGTTGTATATGATGTCCGTGAAAAAAGTGGTCGTGAATATATTTTAGCTCTTCAGTTTAATCAGGATGGAAGCGTTACAAACTTCGAGATAGGAAGTCGCCAAGCTCTTCCCAAAACAAAGTGGCAAATTCAACGTCATATTCGATCAGATGAAATGAACCCAACTGTCATCAAAGATTTTGAAGATACTCCTTTTTATAGCCGTTCGGTTTTGCAAAGTAAGTGGTTAGGTGAAGAAGTAAGTTGTATGCATGAGACCTTAAATGTCCCTAGATTTTCTTCAACAATCGTACAAATGATGCTTCCTTGGCGGATGCCTAGAATTACCTAGGCATACAAGGTTAATTCATCCGCGCTAAGCGATGTCTCTCAGCTTTTTCAAGGGTATTAATTACCCAAACAGCCCTTTGCTCTAAACTTCCTGCGTAGTGTGCATAGGGGTCCTCAAAGGGCACTGCCTGAACTAAATATTGAATCTCTTTAATAGGCTCAATATTGGCTTTAACATGTTTAACGTGAATCATGGCAGATAATGCTTTCAGCATTAATATTTTTTTCCGCCCGCTTGAAACAATCGCCCGCTGAGATACAGAGTCTAAATCTTGTTTTTCAATTTGACGTCCAATTTGTGCATAAACTAACCTTGCACCATAAATAGCAGCTCTACAATCTCTTGGTAGTTTCGAAATTCCATTTTGTGATCGCTGATATAGGGAATCAGCAGTTTTTAATAAGCGATCAACAACACGGGCTATTTGAGGGGTAAAAACAGGATTTTTTAACCATGTATCTGGATCAACACCTTCTTCAGTCAACCAATCTAGAGGTAAATACAATCTACCATTACGAGCATCTTCGCCAACATCACGAGCAATATTAGTCAATTGCATGGCTAAACCTAATTCGCAAGCACGCTCAATTGGCTCATGATACCGAGTACCCATTATTAAAGACATCATTGCACCAACAGATCCCGCAACACGGGCTGCATATTCATAAAGTTCATCAATAGTGTTGTACCTGCGCCCCATCTTATCCCACTTAAAACCTTCAAGTAATGCCTCTAGAAGGGTTTTAGGAATTTTGTATTCAGCAACAACCGTTGCTAGGGCTCTGTCAGCAGGCACATCCATAGGTTGCCCTAGATAAATCAAATCAATTCGTTCTTGTAATGTTTGAATGATGCCAATATCATCGCCACCATCATCAACAATATCGTCCATTAATCGACAAAATGCATACAAAGCAATAGAAGGATTACG
>CANFME010000043.1 GCA_947448305.1 Burkholderiaceae bacterium | reverse complement strand
CTTTTTTAAATATCAATCTATTGATTTTCATAATACTTAGCTTAACTAACCTTATACTCAAGAGGTAGAAGCTCTTAGGTAAGCTAATTCTTGAAACACCCCTATAGGAATTTATGAATACACTAAAACCCTGGCTAGAGCAGTATTCCCCTGGTATTCCAGCAGAAGTTGATTCTTCAAAATATTCTTCTCTGAACTCTATGTTCGATGAAGTCTTTGCGACCTATTCGCAGAGAAACGTTGTTGAATACATGGGAAAAATGATGAGTTATCGGGAACTCGATCATCTCTCAAAACAAATTTGTAATTTTATCCAATCTCTAGGTCTCAAAAAGGGTGATCGGGTAGCAATTATGTTGCCTAATGTTTTCCAATATCAAATTGCAATGATTGGAGCCCTTAAAGCAGGATGTATTGTAGTGAATGTCAATCCACAATACACTGCAAGGGAACTCGAGTACCAATTAAATGATAGTGGTGCTAGCGCACTTATTATTTTAGAAAACTTTGCTCATGTTTTTGCTTCTATTCAATCCAAAACATCTGTTAAACATGTTGTCGTAACGAGTCTTGGTGAGTTGATTGGTTTCAAAGGAAAAATAGTAGATTTTGTTGTCAGACATGTTAAAAAAATGGTTCCAGCTTGGAGTCTTCCCAACAGCATTAACTTTCGCAAGGCTTTAGAAATAGGCAGTAAAGAAACGTTTCATCCAACTCAATTAGAACCGCATGATATTGCTTTTTTACAATATACAGGGGGAACCACGGGTGTTTCGAAAGGAGCAATCTTAACGCACAAAAATATTCTTGTTAATGTGCTGCAAATTGAAGCTTGGTTAGACCCTGTCTTAAAACAAAATAAATTTGGTGAACAATTAGTTTTTTTGTGTGCCTTACCGCTCTATCATATCTTCGCTCTAACAGCCTGCGGTGTGCTTGGTATGCGGAAGGGGGGGATTTTACTTTTTGTACCAAATCCTAAAGATATTCCTGGTTTTATCAAATTCTTAATTAAGCATCCGAAGATCCATATTTTCCCAGCAGTAAACACGCTCTTTAATGCTCTCCTGAATCATCCTGATTTTACAAAAGTAAAGTTGCCTGAATTGTTGGCAACAGTCGGTGGGGGCATGGCAGTCCAGAGAGTTGTTGCAGAAAAATGGAAGAAAATGACCGGTAAACCGATTATCGAAGGTTATGGCTTAACGGAAACAGCTCCTGTCGCCTGCGTGAATTTAGCATTGAATCAAGACTATACCGGCAATGTTGGTTTACCTGTTTCTAGTACAGAAGTCATTATCCTGGGTGATGATGGCATTGAAGTCCCATTTGGTATGCCAGGAGAAATTTGTATCAGGGGCCCTCAAGTGATGACCGGGTATTGGAATAAACCTGAAGAAACTGCAAAAGCTATTACGAGCGATGGTTTTTTTAAGTCCGGTGACATCGGTATTATGGATGAAAAGGGCTTTACCAAAATTATTGATCGTAAAAAAGACATGATCCTTGTCTCGGGTTTTAATGTTTATCCAAATGAACTTGAGGATATTATTGCTACTCTTCCTGGAGTTTTGGAGTGCGCAGTAATTGGTGTACCCGATGAAAATTCTGGGGAAGCAGTCAAAGTCTTTATCGTTAAAAAAGACCCATTGTTAACGGAACAAATCATTAGTGAGTTCTGTAAAGAGAATTTCACCAATTACAAAAGACCTAAATATATTGAGTTCAGAGCTGAACTACCTAAGTCGAATGTCGGAAAAATTCTGCGCCGCCATTTAAGACCTAATTAAAGAAACGAAAATAATGATTCCTAAAGTATTACAGGGCTTAAGTTTGCCCATTATTGCTGCACCCATGTTTACCGTGAGTTATCCAGAACTCGTTATTGCACAGTGTTGTTCCGGTATTGTGGGTTCTTTTCCAGCGCTGAATGCAAGACCACCAGAGTTGCTCGATGAATGGCTAAGTGAAATTCAGTCCTCCTTAAAATCATCTCAAAAAAGTAATCCTGAAAAAAAAGTGGGACCGATCGCAGTGAATCAGATTATTCACCAATCCAATCAACGATTGGAGCAGGATGTCAAAGTCTGTGTCAAACATCAAATACCTATTTTTATTACAAGTCTTCGAGCGCCTGTAAAAGAAATTATTGATGAAGTGCATCGTTATGGTGGGATTGTTTTACATGATGTAATTAACTTGCGACATGCAGAAAAGGCTTTAGAGGCTGGGGTTGATGGCTTAATTCTAGTTGCTGCAGGTGCTGGAGGTCATGCTGGTTCAACCTCACCATTTGCTCTTGTCAACGAAATCCGACACATCTTTAAAGGACCGATTGCCCTTTCAGGTTCTCTTTCCACTGGGTCAGATATATTAGCGGCTAAAGCAATGGGAGCAGATTTTGCGTACATGGGGACGCGTTTTATTGCTAGTAAAGAAGCTCACGCTTCAGAACACTACAAAGAAGCCATTGTTAGGGCGAAAAGCTCCGATATTATTTATACCGATTACTTTACAGGTATTCATGGAAACTATCTGCAAGAGAGTATTTCCCAAGCTGGACTTGATCCAAAAAAACTTCCCCAAAAAGAGCAAAAATCTATTGGAGAAGCCTTAGATCAAAAATCAGATCATTCGGCAAAAGCTTGGAAAGATATTTGGGGCGCTGGTCAAGGAGTTGGTTCGATTGATGATATTCCGTCTGTCCAAGCCATTATGGATCGATTAGAGTTTGAGTATCAAAGCGCAATGAAAGCAATTTGCGAAAAAGTTTAAGTACAAGCTTAACCACAAGCTTTGAAGTGCAAGTTTAATAACAGGCTTAATTTATTCATGAGATTTATAATATCTCATGAAGATAATATTAAGTCAGAGACTCTCTTGGGTTCAGGATCAAGCATCCCAATCCAGATTGTGGTTCTCAGAAGCCGGGGTCCCACCAAGTGAAAAAGTTGTTTTAGTGGATGATACCTTTTCCGCTAATACCCTGTACCAATTGGCACAAGATGGTCATGCTATGTTATGGCAGGGGGACTATCAAAATGCAAGACAAGCACTCACAGCACTCATAAGACGGGTTGATCGTCCTAAACGTGTAGGCTCAGAAAAAAAATTAACTAGCCCAGCTGATATTTTTAACCACCACCGCGAAGAGCAAAGAAAAAGAGCAACGATTCTTGGTCAGTTACTGATCCCAATCTCTAAGACATTTGAGATACAGTTAAGACGTGGTCAAGACGTTAAAGAAGCGTTTTCTCAAGTCTTGGAAGAGCCCACGGAAGATTTCGTGATATCTTTGCGAGGATTACTCGCCATCATTAGTGCTTATGAATGGTATAAAAAGGGAATCTTGATTCCCTACCTCAATCAAAAAATAACGCCGTGTTTTGGTGTTTTTTCTCCAGCCCGCTCAGAGTATCTTGATTTAGTTGCCTATCAACCTCTTCCTAGTCCATGTGAACTTGCCTTTGATATCGGTGTGGGTTCAGGTGTATTAAGTGCAATCTTAGCGAAAAGAGGAATAAAAAAAATTATCGCGACCGATATTGATTCAAGGGCAATTGCTTGTACCTCGGTCAACATAAAAAATTTAGGCTATTCTGCTCAGGTTGAAGTGATTCAACAAGCATTATTTCCGAACATGAAAGCCGATTTAATTGTATGTAACCCACCATGGGTGCCAGCAAATCCTAGCTCGCCGATAGAAAGTGCTGTGTTTGATCCTGAATCCAATTTCCTAAAAAGCTTTTTACAACAGGCTGCTAATCACCTTTCAGATCAAGGCCGAGTTTGGTTAATCTTATCTGATTTTGCAGAGCATTTAGCATTACGTTCGAGAGAAGAATTGCTGCAATGGATCAATGAAGGTGGGCTCAAGGTTGTTAACAAAGTCGATATTAAACCGAAACACCCTAAAACAAGAAATAACGATGATCCATTATTTTTTGCGAGAAGCAAAGAAGTAACATCTCTTTGGGAATTATCAAAATGAAAGCAATGAGCAAGTTTTTTTAGGAATCTTATTTCTTCAGGAAGGCCATGGCGTCACGTCCTACCATCGTAATCACTAGGGCGATAAAACAAAAAAATATACCAGCCCATTGCCATGGAGAAATGGTTTCGCTCAATATGATCATTCCACTGAGAAGTCCAACCATTGGCACACCTAAGCTAAACGGCGATATTCGATTGGCACTATAGGTTTGTATTAAACGGGTCCAAAGTGCATAAGCAACTAGGTAGGAAAAAATGGCTAAATAAATAATGGAAAGCCATGTACTAGCGTTGCGTCCAAACCAACTTGAAACATCTTTTTCCGGAAAAAATATCCAATTTAAAAATATGAAAGGAATGATTGGAACAAAACTACTCCAAACAATAAAATTGATAGCATCAAAGCGATGATATTTTTGATGGACTTTTCGAATCGTAATATTAGAAGCACCCCACATCATGGCACCACATAAACAAAGGACTATGCCTAATAAGGGGACTTGTAAATCCTTCACGCTATTCGGGAAAACATAATTGAGTCCAAAACACGTTAAGCCGATGGCGGCAAACCCAAGACCAACTAAAAAAGATTTGCTCGGTTTTTCAGTCAAGATGAAGTAACTAAATAGCGCAGTAAAGAATACTTGGGTCTGTAATAACATCGAAGCGAGAGCAGCGCTTAAACCAATATGTAGTGCGACAAACAAAAATCCGAATTGCCCAACACCCTGTAGTAAACCATTGAGCAATAACCATTGCCAAGCAATTTTGGGTGGTTTAAATATAAATATGAAAGGGATTAAACTAAATACAAATCGCCAAGCACCTAATTGAAATGGTGTTAACTCCTCTAGCGCAAATTTCATTGCAACAAAATTTGTTCCCCAAATCAGAACAATCAGAAAAATAGCAAAGTAATCTTTAGGCGAAATAGTTTGGTGATTTGGCATCTTTAGTAGACGGTTAAGCCTCCATCGAGTGTCAGAGTTTGTCCAGTGATAAAACTCGCTAGGTCACTGGCGAGGTATGCCACAGCGCCAGCTATTTCATTACTCTGAGCAAAGCGTCCTAGCGGAACCCGATTTAACATTTCAGCTTTCCTGACGGGATCTTCTAAGCTCGGTGCCCTTGATTCTGTAAAGGTGGTTCCTGGAGCAATTGAATTTACACGAATTTGATGAGGCGCGAGTTCAATGGCGAGCATTTTACTTAAATGAATAATACCTGCCTTACTAACGCCATAGGTACTAGCTCCTTGAAAACCCACTAAGCCGTGGGTGGAAGCAAGTTGGATAATACTACCCGGCATCTTATTTTTTATGAGGTGCTTTGAAAAAGTAGTGCTCATAAAAAAGGTGCCAGTCAAATTGGTATTGATAATGTTTTCCCACTCTAGCCGAGTAGTATCGATTGCCAATTTTCGTAAAGAAGGTAAGCCAGCATTATTGACCAGGGTATTGAGATTGGGAAAGACCTCGAAAGCTTTCAAGAAGGTTTCATCAATACTTTCTTGGAGAGTAATGTTTAAGGATAGTGGCAGAACCTGAACGCCGCATTCTTTAACTTTTTCAACCGTTTGATTTAGGGAGTCCGTGTTGAGGTCAGTTACAACGATGTCATAGCCCGCTTTAGCTAAAGCAATCGCGCCTGCTTGACCGATTCCATACGATGCACCTGAGATGAGAGCTGCTTTGTTTTTTGTTGAAGACATAAGTAAGTTTTTTGTTTGGTTTCTATTTCTATTTCAATTGTGAGATTAAAAATTCAACGATATCATCTAGTTGATTTGTCTTGGGATCAGTATGACCACCTGGGTAAGACCTTAACTCTTTTTGGGCGCTGGCAATAAGATCATACAAGTGTTGTTGCCCCTCTTTTGTGAAAATCTCATCATCCTGTTTAGTTTGAAATAAAACGGGGGTAGATATTTTTTTTGCGTCTTGAATCAAACGCTCGTTAGGAGTGCGACAGGTTCCCCACATTCCCAAAGCAGAGGCTTTAATTCGAGCATCTGCAGCCACTAAAGGCAATCCATAGGCAGTCCCCATAGATATTCCGTACCAGGCAATCCTATTGGGGTCAATATTGGGCTGTTTTAACAAATGGTCGATACTTGCCTGCCAATCTTCAAGCATGGTGTCAACGCTATTACCAGATTGCCATAAATCTCTAAATTCCTGACGAACTATCGGACCATCGTTGAATACCTCTCTTCGGTCGCCATGAACGGGCCCATCGATAGCCGCTACGGCTATCTGGTGTTGACCGACGAGAATATTAGCGATATCAAGCACTAACTGTGATTTTTTATGTCCACTTCCACCATGACCCACTAATACTAAAGGGAACTTCTTTGTGGATGCGGTATTGGGTTGCTGAGGTACCCATAAACAAAAGGGGACTTTTCTTTGGTTGACCTCTAATTGAAAGTCAATAGGTGATGAGATTGTATGCATTTTTAGTGGATGGAAACTACTTTTATTAAGTGATTACAAAAAAACTTATGGTTTACCCTAGTGGTTTGAATCAATGCGAAACTTATTAGCTACTATAAATATAATTAATTTAATTAGACCATAACATGTTTCGCTAATCGTGTTTGTCTAAATAACTCAATCTAAATGGAGAGCAAAATGACTACTGAAAAAGTATATGAAATGCCAATTATTGATGTAACACCTGAGCAGATGTCAAAGCGAGTTGCTAGGCACAGCGAATTGAAATATCCGCCAGATCGTTATCCAGATAGCTTGATTCCTGGCCACGTCAGAAAAAATTATTTAGTAGTTGGTACCGGATTAATTGTTGAGGGTGGCAAAGATCCTATGTCAGCGATTCCAATTTCAGAAGGCTTTCAAATGTCTTATGTCACAGCTACGCCTGGTAATGGACCGATGCTCCATAATCATGATACGAATGAAACTTTTGTGGCCATCAAAGGGCAGTGGCGGGTTATTTGGGGAATAGGAGATAAGTACCACGTGGATTTAAATGAACTGGATGTATGTTCTGTTCCGCCATTTGTGCCAAGAAGATTCATTAATTTAACAACTGGTGAAGGTCGCGAAGAAGGCTTGTTATTAACAGTTCAACCTGGCAATGTAGCTAAAGTTGAGTTTGTATAATCCTTTAATAAGTAAATGAGTTAATAAACGGAGACTTTAATCATGAAATTAAGATTTTTGGTAAATCACTTTTTAAGAATGGCGGCGTTAGTAACATTCAGCGTTGGAGTCTTCGGTTCAGCGAGTGCTCAAAATACAGATTGGCCAAACGGCTCAATTCGTCTAGTAATTCCTTTTGCTCCTGGTGGTGGTGTAGACGGCTTAGGCCGCATCATTGCCCATGCCTTAGAAGAACGTTTAAAAGTGTCAGTATTTGTGGATAATAAGGCTGGTGCCAACGGCACTATAGCGATGAGTTTCTTGAAGCAAGCAAAACCAGATGGTTACACTTTGTCGATGGTTTCCACAGGCGCCTTAGATGTGAATGCGGTCTTGATGAATTTACCTTATGATCCGGTTAAAGATTTTACTTATATTGCGCCGATTGTTAAATTTCCGTTCTATTTAGTAGTCAATCCTCAATCAGGCATTAAATCACTCGATGATTTAATCGCCAAAGCAAAAGCTGATCCCGGAAAAATTTCCTATAGCTCCCCAGGTGTCGGGAACGGTACTCACTTAGCGGGTGCTTTACTCAGTAAAATGACTGGCGCACAAATGACCCATGTACCTTATAAAGGCGCTGGGCCGGCAGCTGTTGCAGTATTGGCTGGTGAAGTTGATTTTACTTTAGGTTCTGGCCCGTCCATTTTTGGTTTCGTGGAGCAAGGTAAGTTAAATGCATATGCGACCACCAGTCTCACGCGCGTACCTAATCGGAGTATGTATCCTACTTTAAATGAGTTAGGACTGAAGGGTTATGAGGCAAGTTCACTATCTGGTATTGTGGGACCTGCAGGAATGCCACCGGCAGTCACAGCCAAAATTGCTAAAACAATTGATGAGATTTTGGCAAATAAAGAAATTCAAGATAAGATTTTGCAAGCAGGTATGGTTATTTGGAGTGGTTCAGGAAAAATGTTCGAAGAATCCATTTCAGCGGATAGAAAAAAATGGGGTGATTTGGTTGGTTCACAAAATTTAAAATTAAATTAACTACAATAATTGTTGTTGTAAAACCTTCAATATTTAAAAGGGATTGAAAATGCAAAAAAATGGTTTAAAAAAACTTACATTGGCCCTCATCGGCTTGATGGGATTACAAGCATTACCTAGTTTGGCAGAAAATCAACCTGAATTACTTTGGTTAGGACAAGCTGGTTATCGTATTAAAACTGCTAATAATCAAAATATTATTATTGATCCGTGGATTTTGGGTGGCCCAAAGGCTCCTGCAGAATTCAAGAAAGATTTGTCTGCTTTAGGAAAAATCGATGTAGTTTTAGTAACGCATGCGCACGTTGATCACATCGGTGATTCTGTTGCGATTGCAAAATTAAATAATGTAAAGTTGTACGGACCAGCTGACATGGTTACTCCTTTGGTGACGCTTGGTGAGATTCCAGCGGAGTTAACCCATCGTTTTAATAAAAGTGGTACACAAACTCCTATTCCTGGCGTTAAGGTGACACCAGTAAAAGCAGAACATTCTTCTCTCCTCGTCTGGAAAAATCCAGCAACGGGCAAGAATGAGTCTCATCCTGCCGGTGAACCAGTGGGTTACATTATTGAACTAGAAAATGGTTTCAAAATATGGCATATGGGCGATACTGGATTATTCGGTGATATGAAGTTTATCGGCGAATACTACAAGCCTGATTTAGTCATGATTCCGATTGGTGGTAACTTTACGACTGGTCCGGTAGACGCAGCTTATGCAATTAAAAACTGGATTAAGCCGAAGATGGTTTTGCCGATGCATTACAACTCAAACCCAATGGCAACTGGCACTTTTGCACAATTCGCAGAAGCAATGAAGGGCAGTTCAGTCAAAGTATTACAAATGACTGAAGGTCAAATTATGCCTATTCCTAAAGAGTAATTAATACTAATTACGCTTGTATTTAAGTAAGTAAAAAACCCCAAGAAGCAATTTCTTGGGGTTTTTATTTCAAAACTAGCAATCTTAACCGTGCAACTTACCTTACGTCGTGTAACTCAACATCAAATACCAAGGTTGCATTTGGAGGAATGACTCCACCAGCTCCACGTGCACCATAGCCGAGTTCAGCAGGAATAATTAAAGTTCTTTTGCCACCAATTTTCATGCCGGCAACACCTTGATCCCATCCACGAATCACTTGACCAGCACCCAGTGCAAAACTAAACAGTTCTTTACGATCAACTGAGCTGTCAAATTTATTACCCTTTTGATTTTCAGCGGACTCATTAAACAACCATCCAGTGTAATGAACCCATACTTGAGTACCAGCAACTGCTTCAGTACCTTCTCCAACAACTTGTTCAATGATTTCTAAATTTGACATATATTTTCCTGAAAAACTTCTATTAAATCACAAAAGCTCAAGGATTAGCTTGAAGCTTCTTCTAATAAGATTAAACATGGATTAACTAATCGAATCCGTTGATCCACGTAATATCCACCGAACTCCGTATACCTCAAATAAACTCTCTTGCAATGGTTACACTGGACTACATCAGAGCGATTGTAAGGATAGTACTGAAGTGCTATAGGAGACTGATTAGACCACATGGTTGTTTTATCTGGATGGTATTCTTCCCAAATATTTTCAGAGCCTTCAAACCTGCAATGACCAATCACAGGATATTCGCTGGCAACAAAATTAGTGGGTAAGGTTTCCCAACTATCACATTGAAAAGTATCGCAGAACTCACAGGGTTTTTCCGTGGACTCACAGCTGAGTTGATGGAGTTCTGCGGCGCTCAAATTGGGAATCATCAAATTATTTTTCCAAGGCGCCGTAAACTACCGCACTGACTTTTTCACGGTAGATCTTACGAAGTTCACCAGGAGCGGCAGCCATCATCACAACTACTAAATTTTCAACTGGATCAACCCAAAAGAGTGTGCCATTCGCACCATTCCAAGTAAAGTCACCAATATTGCCATTGGTTGCGGCAACGCCTCTTACTTTTCTGACAGCAACACCTAAACCAAAGCCATATCCAGCACGACCTGGCTCAGTCCCAGCCAATTGATTTTTGATATTGTCACCCAGATGGTCCGAAGTCATCAATTTGACAGTATTTGGGCTTAATACTCTTGCGCCATTTAATTCACCTTGATTCAATAACATTTGTCCAAAGCGTAAATAGTCTGCTGCAGTACTAAATGCACAAGATCCACCACAGTCAAATTTAACTGGTTTATCCACAACTTCAATCTTCTGAGGTTTGTCGGTGAGTGGGTCATTGGCAAATGGCTTAGCTAAACGGCTACGATCTTTAATACTAAAACCCGTATCAACCATTTTGAGTTTTTGCCAGATACGATTTTGTAATACTTTATCTAAAGGTTGACCATCAATTTTCTCTTCAATCAGACCAAGGACATCGATTCCAAAACTATAGTCCCAGGCTGTTCCCGGTTCGTACAATAATGGAGTATTTGCCAATTGAGAAATAAATTGATTGCCGTCATAGTTTAAAGCGGCTGTTGCAGAGCTAGGCATTGATAATTTATGGATTGGGGTATTTGACCGAGCTCCATAAGTCAGTCCATTGGTGTGACGCATCAAATCTTGAACCGTAATCATTCTCTTCACAGCTTGGGTCGTGACCGTTCCATCTAGATTGACTTGACCCACTTTTACATCCTTAAACTGCTCAAACCAGTTAGTAATGGGATCATTCAGAGTAAATTTACCTTCTTCATACATAGTGAGTGCGCCGACCGTAGCCATCACTTTTGTCATCGATGCTAAATTAAAAATAGCATTTTTGGGCATAGGCTGCTTGGTAATAGGATCTTGATATCCATAAGACTTGTAAATCGCAAGCTTACCATTTTTAGCAACAGCAAGAACCGCACCAGGTAATCTGTTTTCATTGATTTCAGTTGCAAAAAAACCATCAATCCTTTTTAATCCGTCTTGGCTAAAACCCGCTTTGATTGGGTCAACCGTTGGTAATGGAGTCTGTGCAACACAAGTATGCTGAAAAGAAATTAATCCGAACAATGAATACGTTAAAACTAAATAATTAAATCTTTTGCTCATGGTTGACTCCTTTGTAATTATTGGTATTAGTATAATCTGATAGAGATTTATGAAAGTAGTAAATATATTAATAATATGTATAAATTTATTTATAATTAACTTCCAAATTATTTAAGCGAATGTTCTAAGTTGATATAAGTAGAGTTGAATAAATAACTAAACAAAGAGATTTGCAAATGATTCTTCAGTCTATCTTAAAAGCTTCTTCCATTGTCGTGATGCTAGCTTTGACAAATCCATCACATGCTGTGTTTCCTGATAAACCGATCCGTTTCATTTCCTCTACAGCAGCCGGAGGGCCATTAGATACAATGGCGCGCACGATGGGAAAAATGCTCAGTGATGAACTGAAGCAACCCGTCATTATAGAAAACAAACCTGGTGGTACGGGTATTGTGGCGATGAATTATGCTCTTAACCAGCCTGCAGATGGTTACACAATCGTAACTGCCACCGGTTCAACCTCATTTATGCTTGCTGAAGGCAACGCATCTTTTACAGAAAATGATTTTATTTTTATTAGTGGCTTGCAATCAGAGCCAGCTGCATTAGCGGTGCTTAAATCTAGCCCAATTAAAAACCTTGAAGATTTTTTACAGTTTGTAAAAAAAGAGCCTGATAAAGTGAATATTGCTGGTTACGGTAATGCTGGGTTTAATCAACTGGTGTTCTCAAAACTTATGCAACAAGCAAATTTCAAGGGCTCCTGGGTGCCATACACGAGCGCCGGGCAAGTTGTCTTATCTCTACTCGGTGGACAAGTGCCAGCAGCAATCATTACACCCAGCTCTGCCGTTGCTCAAGTACAAAATGGTGATATCAGATTAATTGCGATCAGTACTGCAAAAAGAGATACGTATTTTCCCAATGTTCCAACCTTTAAAGAAAAGGGTTTCAATATTGTCGAGTCACTTTGGCGCGGGGTTATGGTGAAAAAGGGGACTTCTAATGAAGTGATAACTAAGTTAACCTCAGCCATGACTAATGTTGAAAAATCGGCCGAGTGGAAGAAATTTATGGCAGAAAATGCCCAATCTTCTATGAATCTGTCAGTAGATCAAATGCAAGAATTTGTTAAAAGCGAAATTGTGACTCGAAAAGCTTTTCTAAATCAACTGAAATAATTTTTATTTTAAATAACGTTACAAAATAGCTTTGATGCTATTTTGTAACGGTTAAGTAAACTACTGCGCGTTCAATAATCCCCAAATCTTGGAGGGTGTAAAGGGCATTTCTAAATTCGTAATTCCACGAATCTTGAGTGCATCGACCATTGCATTAGATAAGGAGGGAAGTGATCCAGAGCAACCAGATTCACCAACTCCTTTTGCGCCCAAGAGATTTGATTTGGTAGGTACTTCAATGTGATCACAAATAAACTTGGTAATGCAACCCGCTTTTGGTAAAGCATAATCCATTAGTGAGCCAGTGAGTAACTGCCCTGATTCATCATAGACTGTTCTCTCATAAAAGGCTTGTCCGATACCTTGTACCACGCCACCATGAATTTGGCCTTCAACCAATTTTGGAGAAATGACCACTCCAGTATCGTCTACCGCTGTATAAGAGCATATTTCGGTAATGCCAGTATTCGGATCAACTTCTACTTCTGCAATATGGCAACCATTAGGGTAAGTTGACCCTGATTGCGCTTCTCCCATCACAGTAAACTCATCCTCATTAAAGGGACTATTCCCAAGCTTACTTTTCAGGATTTCAACAAACGAGACAGATTGATTTTTTGCCAAGCTTATCCAATTACCGTTCTCAAAGCTTAATGAATCTGGCGTTACACCAAAATGTTCTGCTGCAATAGGTTGATATTTTTCAATAAACTTTAGACACATATTTTTTACAGCACTACCCGCACCATATAGCGTTCGGGAACCACCCGTACTATTACCGATAACCTTTTGATCCGCTTGACCAGCTATATATTGTATTTTTTCAACAGGGTAGCCGAGTGTATCGGCAGCAATCTGCGTAAAAGAGGTTTCATGCCCTTGGCCCGAGGCTCCTGTAACCCCGAAAATATGTAGCTCTCCATCACTCGTAAAGTTACCGCGAATTTGGTCTTTTGCGACATTCCCTGCAGCAGAAGATTCAATAAAATAAGCAAGTCCAATACCGCGTAATTTGCCGTTTTTTGCTGAGTCTTGTCTTCTTTGTTCAAAGCTAGTGTACTGACTGAGCTCTATAGATTTATCCATGACTTGGATAAAGTCACCACTATCGATCGTAGTACCAACTGCATTGGTGTATGGGAAATCTTGGACTGGTATGAAGTTCTTTTTACGTAAAGCAACTTTATCAAACCCATGCTCGTTTGCTGCATGATCCACTAAACGTTCAATTGCATAGGCAATATCTGGTCTGCCAGCACCACGATAAGCTGAAACGGGTACCGTGTTCGTGTAGTAAAGCTCAGAACTCATAGCCAGCGCTGGTATTTGGTAGACGCCACTCATTGTGATGGAGATATTCCTAGTTCCAATAAAGGATCCAAAATAACAGTTAAATGCACCGAGATCTACTTTGTCAGCAAATTTGATGGCGAGAAACTTACCATTTTCGTCAATTGCAATGGAGCCATTAAGTTCTAATGCCCGACCATGCCAATCTGACAAAATGACTTCAGAACGAGTTCCTACCCATTTGATCGGGCGTTGTAATAGCTTAGTTGCTAGTATTGCAAGGGCATATTCGTTATAAGCACCGCTTCGGATACCAAAAGAGCCCCCAACATCGTGGGTTTCAATTTCTATTTTATCGGCTCCAAGCCCTGTTATGTGGGAGATGAAGCCATGCATTCCCAGAACGCCTTGGGTTGGCACGTGTAGTTTTACGACGTCTTTAACAGCATCATAGTTTGCTACAACAGCTCTAGGCTCCATGGGGTTAGCAATGAGACGTTGACTATTAACAGTAACGTGACTCACGTAAGCTGCTTTACTAAAGGCTTCATCTACTTTAGCGTGATCGCCATTGATATAAGTAATGGACCGGTTATGGGGCGCAATAGTGTGGAGCTCTGAAGCGCCATCCAAGGTAGCACTTGCATAATCCGTCACAGCATCTAAAACATCATAATCAATCATGGCAAGTTCAGCTGCATTGATGGCGTTCTCAAGCGTATCGGCAATCACCATTGCGACGGGCTGACCGACGAACAATACCTTATCTTTTGCTAAAACAGGCATCGGTATTATTTTTTGTGCCTCTCCATCAGGATTTTGGGCCGTAGTACCGGTTGGAATGCCTTTAAACTTTGCTTCATCTACGTGATGATGACTTAAAACCTTGATGACACCAGTGGCTGATTCCACTGCAGAGAAGTCCATTTCTCCAATGCTTGCATGCGCGTAGGGTGAACGGATGATAAAAGCATAAAGCATGCCATCGTAGTACCAATCAGCAGAATATTTACCATGACCAGTAATAAGGCGTTCGTCTTCTTTTCTAAGTAATTGATCCATTGACATCGTTATTGTCCTTGCATTTTCTTAGCGGCTGATTTGACAGCGGCAATAATATTGACATATCCGGTACAACGACAAAGATTGCCTGCTAGGCCGGCCATAATTTGATCATCAGTAGGATTAGGGAAGTCCTTAAGCAGTTGGACCGTGCTCATGATCATGCCAGGCGTACAAAAACCACACTGCAAGCCATGCTCTTGAGAGAACGCCTCTTGAATAGGGTGTAAACCATTTTTAGCTAAACCTTCGATGGTCGTAATCTCGGCATCTTGTGCTTGGACGGCCAGTATCGTACATGACTTGATGGCAGTGCCGTTCATTTGTACAGTGCAACAACCACATTGGCTCGTGTCACACCCAACATGGGTGCCAGTCAAATGAAGTTGGTCTCTTAAGACATCAACTAATAAAGTATTGTCGTGGACTGTTAAATCTTGCACAGTGCCATTAATAGTAATTTTCATAATTGTAAAAAACCTAAATGAATTATCGGGTAAGTTGCGTGAGCGCTTTTTCTAGTAAAACTCGAGTCATATGAGCTCGATATTTTCCAGAAGCATGAATATCTTCAATTAATTGATCATGTATTAAGGCCGGAATTGTCTGCTTCTTGTTTATTGCATTTTCAGCGTCAGTCCAGCGAAATACGCCGTCGCCAACACCTGTCACCGCAACATTAAATTCATTCGGCCCGTATTGGGCAATAAATACTCCAACCAATGCGTAACCCGAAGCAGCTTGTTTTAATTTGACATAAGTACTTTGGAGTGGGATTTGGAACTGGACTTCTTTCATTAACTCGCTCTCATTTAAGCAAGTTGTATAAAGCCCTTGAAAAAAGTCTTTAGCAGCAATGGTTCTTTGATCCGTTACGATGTTTGCATTAAGGGCTAGAGCTGCTGCTGGATAGTCTGCGGAAGGATCATTATTAGCGAGTGAACCACCCAATGTTCCCCTTGCCCTGACTTGCGGATCACCTATCAGTATCGCAAGTTCTGCTAATCCTGGAATGTTGGATTTGACTAATGGATTGCTCGCAACGGTCTTATGTTTGGTTCCGGCACCAACCACCAGGTAACCCTCTTTTTTGTCAATGGAGTCTAATTCCGGTAGATTACCAATGTCAATTAAATGACTCGGATTGGCTAAACGATGCTTCATTGCAGGAAGCAAGGTCATACCGCCAGCGATAAATTTAGCCTCAGAATCAAGAAGAATTTGTGCTTGCGCCTCTGGGATGGATTTGGGTCTAAGATAGTTGAATGGATACATAGGTCTCGTTTGAATAATATTTCTTAATAATCATATCGTAAAAGTGAAAGTTGGGTTAAATCAAGTTTTTTTTGGTTTATAGATATCTGGTGCTTGTTGAATTAATGATTAGAATAATGGATATATAAGTAAACTCAAATTTCAAACAGAAGATTACTATCTAGAAGTAATCTTACTTTATAGGCGCCAATATGAACTTTGCACTGAGTCCCGAATTGCAATCTCTACAGGAAAAAGTTAGAGAATTCATCCAAACAGAAATTATTCCGATGGAAAATGACCCGCGTCAAGATTCACACGGCCCTTATGAAGAACTCAAAAATGAGCTAGTTGCTAAGGCTAAAAAAGTGGGTTTACTTACACCACACGGTGCTAAAGAGTATGGTTGTTTAGCTCTGAGCCATGTTGAAAAAGCGATTGTTTTTGAAGAGGCGGGTTATTCGACTTTGGGACCCGTTGCACTGAATATTCATGCACCGGATGAAGGTAATATTCATTTACTTCAAGAAGTTGCGAGTGTCGAGCAAAAAGCGCGTTGGTTAAAGCCTTTAGTAGAAGGCAAAATCAGGTCCTGCTTTGCAATGACAGAACCAGCTCCTGGAGCTGGTGCCGACCCATCTATGCTGACCACAACCGCAGTATTAGATGGTGATGATTACGTGATTAACGGTACCAAATGGTTCATTACTGGTGCTGTAGGTGCTTCTTTCTCGATCATTATGGCAAAAATGGCAGATGGTAGCGCGACGATGTTCTTATCTGATATGAATGTACCTGGTATTAAGATCGTTCGTCAAATGGAAGCTCTTGACTCCTGCTTTACTGGTGGTCACGCCGTCTTAGAGTTTAAAGATTTACGGGTGCCTAAAGAAAATGTACTCGGTGCAGTAGGTAAAGGTTTTCGATATGCTCAAGTGCGACTTGCACCAGCTAGATTAACGCATTGTATGAGATGGCTTGGACAGGCTAGAAGAGCCAATGATGTTGCCGTCGAGTACGCTCGTAATCGTCAAGCATTTGGACAAGTTTTAGGCACTCATGAAGGTGTTGGTTTTATGTTGGCAGACAACAACATGGATTTACAAACAGCAAGACTACATATTTGGCATACAGCTTGGTTACTCGATCAAGGTGAAAGAGGTAATTTTGAGTCGAGTCGCGCTAAAACGATTTGTTCAGAAGCGCAGTGGCGAGTCGTGGATCGATGCGTTCAGATCCTTGGGGGTCAAGGCGTCACAGGTGAAACAATCGTAATGCGTATTTTTAAGGATCTAAGAGCTTTTAGAATCTATGATGGCCCAAGCGAAGTACATCGCTGGAGTATGGCTCGAAAAATACTCAGCCTCAAATAATCATTACACCTTTTCCATCTAGGAGAGACTCCCTTGTATAAATTAGTAGCATTTGATGCTTACGGAACACTGTTTGATGTCTATTCCATGGGGCAACTCGCGGAAGAATTTTTTCCGGGACAGGGTGATGTATTGTCAGTGATGTGGCGAGATCGTCAGATTGAATATACCCGTTTAGTGACGATGAGCGATCCAAGTCCACAAGGTAGTAAATACTATTTACCTTTTTGGGAAATCACGATTCGTGCTCTGCGTTATGTCTGTAAAAGATTGAAGTTAGATCTGACAGAGCAAAAAGAAACACAATTAATGGCCGAGTACGCCAGATTGAGGGCTTTTGGTGATGCATCTCACGTGCTCAAGCAACTCCATGAAAAAGGGATTGCAACCGCAATCCTATCGAATGGTAGTCGCGAGATGTTGCGCACTGTAGTACAGAGCAATGGCCTCGAATCCTATTTAGACCAAGTCGTAACGGTAGAGGATGTTAAGCTTTTTAAAACTGCGCCGCAAAGCTATCAATTACTTATCGAAGCATTTTCTGTTCAAAAACAGGATGTGTTATTCGTTTCCTCTAACGCTTGGGATGCAGTCGGTGCGAGTTGGTTTGGCTATGACGTCTTTTGGGTAAACCGATCAAATTTACCCTTTGAAGAAATTGGGCCATTACCAACTTATCAAGGTAATAGCCTGTCTGCTCTGCTTGAACTTTTGAATAGTAATAATTCTTAGTTCGGTAGTAAGAAGGAATTGCTGTTTTGTACTGAACTGAAACGACTGGCTGTTGACACAATCTCAGATGTGAATGTTGCCTCATACCGATTGAGTAACTCTGTCGTAAGTAAAGCTTGCAGGTCTTCAATGGCGTAAGGGCGAGTAATACTTCCTTGTGGTGCTGAAATAAACTGAGTAAATATTTCACCATTTAATAAAGTGAGCGTTAACTTAGCACTCACCGATTCACTTGAACTTGTTTTTTCTACATCCTCATTTAGCTCACATTGAACCATTTGTGCAAGACGAGTAATCTCTTCATTAGCAAGACCATCTTCGAAATCAATAATACTTAGGATTGGATTTAATTGGTGAATCGCATGATGTAAGCTCAGAGCTACAGCGAATGGAGCACTCATTTGAGCGGCCTGCAAATCAGTGGGTTCGTTTTTCGTTAGTCTGCCTTGAATCACTTTCGGAATCCCTAAAGTAATACCGACAATATCTGAACATGACAAACGAGTTGTTAGTTCTTGATTAGTAATATCGCCTATGATTAACTTGGCTGCTTCAATGGCAGAAAGCACCCGCGCACTGCAAGCGTGTGGCTTGATGGATACCTCATGAATCTCAAATGTTTGGCCGAGTCCTGCAAATGCTTTTTCAAGATCAGATTCATCGGCATAGGCTTTTGCAAAGCCGTCTTTACCTTCTAGGATATCCATGGGCCCAGAAAAGCCAGCTTCTACCAATAAGGCAGCACGCACACCAGAACTAGATGCTTGCGCGGCATGTAGTCTCTTGACAGTAGAGCCTGAGTGAAAAAACTGTACTAAACCACCCGTAAATGAGGAAGCGATACCTAGGGTTTGAGCAATTTTCTCAATTTGGATTTCTCTACTTTGATTCCAATGGAGTAATTTGGCGGCAGCTACTGCAGCTCCCAATACGCCACATGTTGAAGTACTTTGAAAGCCTCTTTTAAAGTGACTAGGCTGAATAGCGAGGCCAATCCGAATCATGGCTTCATAACCACAAATAACTGCACTCAGGATTTGAGAACCAGAGGAGTTTAAACCTTGACCAATTGCAAGCGCGGCAGAAAAGACGACGCACCCAGGGTGCAGCATTGATCCTACATGAACATCATCCGCATCAATACTGCCAGAATAAATCGCATTTAAAAAAGCAGCACTTTGTGAGTCTAGTTTTAAATTCGAAAACAAAACTGGACTTTGCCCAGCCTGAGAACTACCTTGAATAAAATTTTCAGCCCATTGACTCCACGGCATCCTTTTACCAACGGACGCTACACGTAAATAGTCTAAATAAAAAAGATGCAATTTCTCTTGAACATCTTTCGGTAGATTCTCAAAGAAAGTATCTGCCACAAAAGTGGCTAATTGAATAGTGGGAGAGTTAATAGTATTCACTTGATTAATTTAAGAGAGAATAGGGAATCAATTGAACTAAGACGGCTTAGGTTCAGTGCGCTTTCGAGCCATTTTTCTAAGGATTCAGTACCAAAAGCAGGAGTGGCAATCGATTTAAAGCGCAGCGCTACTTCCTCTAAGGTGATTGGATTTTGAGGGCAACCTTTTGGAAACTTAATAAAATGCTCAAGAACCTGGCCACTCTTTAAGGTGCAAGTAACTCTAGCAGGGACAGATTCCATAGTCGTTTCTTTTTCTACTTCTGCATCAACTACGCAAATTGTTTTTTTCGATAATTCGTGCACGTCAGTTTGATTAAAGCAATCTTCGTAATCACTAATGGCGAGAGATAAAGGCTCAGGACGTTGTGGT
>CANFME010000042.1 GCA_947448305.1 Burkholderiaceae bacterium | reverse complement strand
TCAATATTGAATCTAGCGGCATCTTTATTGCCATATTGCTCCACAGCTAAGGAATGATCGATAGAAATATCAACCGGCAAGGACGGGTTTAATAATTCAGGGTTTAATCCTGCTTCCGATAAAGCGTCACGCATCGCGGCAATATCCACGAGTGCTGGAGTACTCGTCGTATCATGCATTAAGACACGATTAGGCTGAAAAGCAATTTCGGCTTGACTGTTGCCATGCGTGATCCAATCGAAGATTGACTGCACGGCAACATCCCTCTCACTACCGTCCATGTTACGTAGAACATTTTCCAGGAGAAGTCGCATTACAACCGGTAATTTGTCTAATTGTTCTCCAAATAACTTGGGTAAATCAATGATGGCGAGCTGCGTTCCGTCCTTAATCTCTAAAAATTCCATCTTTGTATTTTTTAATTTTTCCATCAAGGGATTTTGCATATGTTCAGTAAATATTGCAATACAATTGAAAAGTAACTTTCAACCAAAAGGATTCCTTATGCGCAAACTCATCCCCCAAATATCCATCTTTTGCGGTTTGATGTTCGCTTTATTTGGGACCTTGAGTAGCAATGCTCAGGAGTTTCCATCCAAGCCCATTACGATCATCGTCCCTTTTTCAGTAGGTGGTGGGGTAGATACTGTAGCAAGACTTCTCGGTGAAAAGCTGAAAGAATCTTTAGGCCAAACCATTATTGTGGATAACAAACCCGGTGGTAGCGGTATGATCGGCGCTCTTGCTGTAGTGAAGGCCAATCCAGATGGTTACACTTTACTGTTAGGCTCTGCTGGCGAAACAGCAATCAATCCATTCGTTTACAAAACGAAAATGCAATATAGCCCATCTAAAGATTTAGCACCAATTAGCTTAATTACCAAAATTCCGAATGTGTTAATTGTGAACGCCAACTCCCCTTTTAAAACCATTGGTGATATCGTCACTTTTGCAAAAAATAATCCTGGAAAACTATCCTATTCCTCCAGTGGTGTGGGCAATCCACAGCATTTAAATGGCGAATTATTAGATGAATTAGCAGGAACTGAAATGATTCATGTGCCTTACAAGGGAGCAGCGGGACAAATCATTGATGTGACAAGTGGTAACGTAGACATGACCTTTGTGAGTTACTCAGGAGCGAAAAACTTTATTGAATCAGGCAGAGTCCGAGCAATTGCGTTTACCTCTGCAAAACGCCAAGATTTTTCTCCGAATGTACCAACCATTAATGAATACAAGCCACTGCAATCTTATGAACTTGAAAACTGGTTTGGACTCTTTGCACCAGCTAATACTCCGGAGCCTATTTTGCAAAAAATTAATAATGAAATAATGAAAGCTTTACGTGATCCGGTATTAGTCAAAAAGCTACGTGAGCAAGGCGGCCAGCCAGCCCCAATGACTATCCAGCAATTTAGTGAGTTTCTCAAAAAAGAATCAATCGTTTATGGTCGAGTAGTAGAAAAAGCAAAAATTACAGCGGAGTAATCCTTCCAACCAGTCTGTCTAATTTTTATAGAATAAAGCCCCTAAATTAAAAATAAATTGAAATATTACGCTTTTAATGCATAATATTAGTATATTTTAAATCTTAGGGATAAATAAAATGCTAGTTGAGTTCCGTATCAAGAACTTCTGTAGTCTTCGCGACGAACAAGTACTTAGTCTTGTGGCCACTAAGGACAAGACTTTACAGGACTCAAATACCCAAGCGACAGGAATTAGTGCGGCACCTACTGTGCTACGCAGTGTTGTTATCTACGGTGCCAATGCAAGCGGCAAATCGAACCTCATCAAAGCCTTGCAGTATATGCGCGGAGTAGTGACCGAGTCAGCAACAGCAATTGCTCCTAGCCAGATATTTGGTGTACAACCATTTCGACTAGATTCAGATTCCGCCAACCAATCAAGTGAGTTTGAAGTCACATTTCTGCTTGATGGTGTTCGCTATCAGTATGGCTTTGCGATGACAGCACAACGCATAGTAGGTGAGCATCTACTTGTTTACAAAGCCTTCAAGCCTCAAAAGTGGTTTACGCGGCGCTTTGATATCGATACTGGAAAGGATATATATGAGTTTGGTTCAGGCCTAAAAGGGCCCAAAAACCTTTGGGAAGGTGCGACGCGTCCGAATGCACTATTCCTCTCAATGGCAGTGCAATTGAATAGCATTGATTTACGACCAGTTTTTGAATGGTTCTCAAATCAACTCGTTATCTTTAACGAGCAATCCCAACTCAGTCCACAGGCTTCAATTCAGATGCTCAAGCATGCACAAGGTCGAAAGGATATCTGCAACTTTCTCACAAATGCCGACCTCAGCCTATCTGATATTGAAGTTGAAACTCGCACTGTACCTGGGCAATCTGTTCACCTTGATTTGCTAGTAGGCAAGACAGAGGTACGAGTGGAAAATATTGAAGAGCACAAAGTACGCTTTCACCATGTGACCAAACATGGCACAGCAGTATTTGATTTGTTAGAGGAGTCTAACGGCACGCGTAATTTATTATTTCTTGCTGGACCAGTGCTTAATATTCTAAGAAAAGGACTTACTTTGATTATTGATGAACTTGACACTAGTTTACATACCCTACTAGTGCGTGAATTAGTAAGACTATTTCATCTATCAGATATCAATACTAAAGGTGCTCAATTGGTCTTTACTACTCACGATACCTCACTCCTTGACGCTCCAGATCTATTCAGACGCGATCAAGTTTGGTTCGTTGAAAAAAATCAAGATCAAGCCTCTTCATTAATCAACTTAACCGAGTTTAGCCCTAGAAAAAATGAGGCTTTAGAACGTGGCTACCTTATAGGGCGATACGGAGGTATTCCATTTATCAACGATACTCTTGGGTTTAAAAACTAATGGCACGTGACTACTCCCCAAAAATACGACAACAAAAGCAACTTCAGCTTAAGCACGGACGACGTGCGAGTTATGATCGTATCCTCATCGTATCTGAGGGAAGTAAGACCGAGCCTAACTAGTGAATTTGCTTATTACACTGCGAAAGTAATCTAGTAATCAAATTAAACAACCATCCTACATCCGCGTATCACTGCATTGCCTTAGCAATATCTAAACTCACTTTGTAAAACGCCTTACTTTGTGCTTCTACAAGTGCTTCAAAGCCTTCAGTTGCGACCTGCTCAGTCACTCTTGAACGACCATTAATAGTTGCAGCTTTAACAACATTCTTTTTAGATGATGCTTCATCTTTTCTACTATTTGGTTTAATTGCCCAAACCACATCAAGAATTACTTCTCGACCAAGTTGACTTTCTAAACTCTGCACATCTAAAAAGACTTGATAGTTAAATTGTGTTTGTAAACTCTGCGAGTAACTCCAAACATGAGGAGTAGATAATTCCTTAGTCAAATTAGTAGCTACCACACGTTCTACATCATTTTTAAGAGAGCCTGCCCAGCGGTGATTAGGAAATAGTTTAACGGCATTGGTTCCGTCTTGAACAACGAGTTCCGCTTGATCAATGGAAGCAGGAAGGGAAACTGGTCCTACCATCACTCGGATATCCTTGGCAGTTGGTATCGAAGTGAGCGAAGGTGCACTTAACTGATAGTAAGACGTCTTTGGGTTCATACCACTGCATCCGCTAAGAAGACCTACGGACAATAAAAATAGAATTAATACTTTCATGGTTTTTCTTTCTCTGCTGGCTTACCAAAAATAAGGGATTGGGGTGATTTATCAAGACTGTCAGTTAATTTTTTCAATGAGTCTGAGGTTTTAGTGAGTTCACGTAAAGCAAGTCTTGTATCTGTTTGGAGTGGCGAATCATCATCCACCAAAGCATTTGCTTGATTTAGTGTATTTTGAACCTCAACTAAAGTTTTATTCAATTCAGGTAAGGTGCTAGTTTGGATTTCATTTAAAAGCTTGTCGGTATTTTTTACAACTCTTCCAATTGAGCTTTCTATATCGTCTAAAGCACCCGGAATTACCGGTAATTCAAGAGGATACTTCTTAATATCCAGCGCATAGCTTGGCGCATTGGGGAAAAAATCAATCGCGAGATACTTTTGACCAGTTAAAAAATTACCGCTTTGCAATTGTGCTCTAAGCCCTTTCTTTAAAAATAATTTAAGCCTATTAAGCTCCTCTGCACGATTGCTAGGGAACGGCAAGATTGAACCATCTTGCTTTGATTTTGCCTGAAGCCTTGCTGCATACAAATAAATTTCTACCTGTTGAGTGACCTCAAAGGATTTAGGGTCAATTGCGGTACTAATACTAATCACTTCTCCGATATTGACTCCTCTAAAGTCGACTGGTGCTCCCACTGCAAGCCCCCTTACTGATTGCTTGAAATTGAGAACAAAATGCTCAACATGGGCATCTTGTTTTTTCATGGCAATTTCGCGAGACTTAAATAACGGGAATGCTGTATCAGCTAATGCGCGGTCTGATGACGAGCTATTCGTTTCATTCGAATTCGGTTTTAACGATCCAGAATCATTCTTCGTTGATGGCCCATTGTTAGACGTCGTTTCTGGTGTTTCAAAAGTAATACCGCCTGCGATAATTGAAACCAAAGATTCCGTTTTAACTTTAAATCCCGTTGCGTCAAGAGATACATCTACACCACTCACGTTCCAAAAGCGGGAATCATTGGTTACATATTGATCATAGGGAACATTAATAAAAACCTTGATGGAAATACCCTTACCATCTTTATCTAATGAGTAACCGACCACTTGGCCTACGGTTAAGCGACGAAAAAATACCGGAGTACCCACTTCGTGAGAGTCTAGAGCCGATGCGCGCAAGACAAACTCTCGACCAGCGGTGTCCTGCGTTTGTATCGGAGGCACTTCCAGAGCCAAAAAATGTTTGCGCTCTTCTTCAGCACGCCCTCTATCTACTACGATGTAAGAGCCACTTAATAAGGTATTTAATCCTGATACCCCATTCGCTGTAATACGGGGTTTAACAATCCAAAACCGTGTATCTGCCTTTAAAAAATCATCGGTATCTTTTTCCAGTTGGATCGTGGCAATCACCTTTTGACGATCTTTGTCTAAGCTAACTGCTTTAACAACGCCAATATCCATGTCTTTAAATTTAACGTGAGTTTTACCTGCCTCTAATCCTTCACCAGACTTAAAGGCAATCGTAATCGTCGGTCCTTTATCGATAATTCCTTTGACGACAAGACTCAAACCAATCAACACAGCGATGATGGGAATCAACCAGATGAGCTGAGGATATTTATTTTTTTTATGCTCTTTTACATCTGTAAATGGCAAATCATTGGTTTCGTTTTCGAAACTTGTATTAGACATGTTTTTCCTTTGAAAAATTTGCACTGTTCTTGGTTTGCTCTACTGAATCCCAAATTAATCTTGGATCAAAACTCTCTGCCGCTAAAATAGTTAAAACAACTACAGCGCCAAATGCGATAGCACCGTTTCCCACCTGAATCGACATGACATTACCAAATTGAACCAGCGCAGTAAGCATAGCTGCAACATAAACATCGATCATCGACCAACGTCCAACAAACTCCAGAATACGGTAGAGTTTCGTTCTATTTTTGGGATGAAAAGTAGAACGTCTTTGCACAGATACTAATAGGTAAGTTAGAGAAACTAGTTTCGCTACAGGGATGAAAACACTCGCAAAAAATAAAATTAAAGCTAAGGGTTGTGAGCCTGAATTCCATAAAAAAATCACACCGCTAATAATTGTATCTTTTTCAGAACCAAATAAAGAGCCTGTCTGCATCACTGGCAGTATATTAGCTGGAATGATAAGTACATACGCTGCAATCAATAATGCCCAGGCACGGCTAAGACTATTCTTTTTCCTAAAATGCAGAGGTGTATCACAGCGACTGCAAATCATGTCATGCTGATTTTTTGATGCGCGAGAAACCAGACTACAGGCATGGCAGCTCAGAATCCCGCAAGCAGCCGCTGAATTCAAGAGGCCCTCTGAGGTGTAGTGAATGTTTCTACTTGGTGCCAAAAATTTCGTTCATCAAAATTAATCGAAGCAAAAATAATGGCAAACATTAATAAAACAAAAGAAATGAGTGCAATTTCTGGCACCACGAATGCCAAGCCACTCAACTTGCTAATGGTGATTAATAGCCCCAACATGAAAACCTCAACCATCACCCAAGGCCTGATTTTATGCATCCACCGGTAAACTAATTTCATGCCGGGTAACACAATCCCAAATTTCAATGGTAAAAGTAAATAAATGAGAGCGCCAATTTCCATTGCTGGTGTCAGAAAAGTGGTGACAAGAACTAATATCGCCACCAGCGACATATCATCTTTGTAGAGGATTTGTACCACGCCCAATAAGGTTGTTGAATTATTTAAACCTTGGGAACTGATGGTAACAATCGGATAAATATTTGATAGAAGGAATAATACTGCTGCAGTCAAAGCAAACACCAAACTATACTGAAGACCGTTTGGTTTTGATTTGTAGAGGCTATAACCACAGCGAATACAAAGTTCTTCATCTCCAGACTCTAATGGGGCTTTTTTTTGTACTAAATCACATTCTTCACAAATAACAAGTGAATCCAATTGCATAAATTGCCCAAATTAAAAAACCGAACATTTTGATAAATAAGCAGAATTTTATCATTCTTGAGAATCTTATATTATTAATAAATAATGAATTCCAATACAAAGCACCACTTTATATTGGAATTTACCGTTTAAAATTTCCCCTCAAAATACCTCAATAATTGATTTAGTTCAGTTAAAAATTGTCTAGCCTTTTCAAAAGTTTCTTTTGAAAAATACAATTCGTAGTGGTGACGTTCAGTCATATCGGCCTTTGTGTGGCACTGTAAATGTCTTTTACAAATACTAGATACCTCTGGAGCAGTCTTACCTAGAACTCTGAGAAGCAGGCCTTCTAGGCAAGGTTTTGACCCAACCATCTCTATCTTATTTTTCTTGGCAGTTTTTTTTAGCCTATCTGACCAGGCAAGATCAGTATCTAACAGCGCTAATTGCTTATCATAATGGGCAAGCCGAATATGCCTGACAACCTGATTCACAATACTATCTGGCCCACCACCTTGCGCATTACGAATGGTAACTTTTACACTTAATCGATCTACGCAATACAAACTTCGCAAATGCTGTAAGAATGCATACTCACAATCACCCTCCCCCATAACAAGGAGAGTTTTTCTTTTTGGGGGGTGATCTGGTAATTGACAATCGTTAACTCATACCTGTGGAATTGCCCCGTAAGCACCTGCCATGTACTTTGCATATAAATTATCATCGGCACGAAGTCCCTTAATACTATCTAAACGCCAAGCTTCGCTCATACAGTCTTTATTTTTTTCGACTAAAGTTACTTGAGACTTATGCAACAGACTAAGAACCTCAATCGAATGACAGGTAAAAATAATTTGTGCATTCTTAGGATTAGTTTTTGGTGAAAAGAATAAATCTAAAATTGGATTCAACATATGTGGATGCAAATCTGCTTCTAACTCATCAATAATAGCTAAACCACCATTTTTAAGGACAGGTAGTATTCTAGAAAGAAGAAGATAAGCACCTTGAGTTCCACTAGATTCATGCTTGAACATTAGCGAATGATATACATCACCCACCTTATGCAACCCAAATGGCACAAATACACGCTGTTCCTTACCTGAATCTTGTATATGAAATTGCTCTTCGACCTTTACTCCAGAAAGACCTAAGTCCCAACTACATAAGAGTTGATTCATTTGATTTCCAATAACTTCGTTGCCAGCATACAGAGCAGAAGCACCAATAATTTGCACATCATCAAAGTGTTGACGGCCAATAATATTGACATTACTTAAAATACAACTCGACACAATTTGCAGCGCAAGTGGAACTTTATACTGAGCTGCAGTAGAAATTAGAGATGCATTCTCGCGCACTTTCTCCGCCTCTCTTTGTAATAGGCCAAATTGCTTTTGTTTAATGATATATTTTTGATTTCCCTCATCCCAATCTCTAGTAAAAACATAGGAAAAAGCGCGACTTTGCTTACTGTACAAAGACTCTGAAAAAACACGATGTTCATCAGCGCTCAAAGAGTATCTCCACTCTTGCTGATTCATTTCAAACTCGAACTCGAAATGACTTGGTTTATCTTTTGCCGAAAAGTGGGTGACTAATGGAATCAATCCATCTACGCTGTTTTGGAAGGAATGCTTTATGAACCAGTCTAAAAATGTCATTGACTTAATCACAGCGGTTTTACCGCTGGCATTAGGTCCAATAATTGCCATAGTTTTAGATAATCTTTTCCCGGTGACGGTATTAAATGACCGGTAGTCAACCGGAACATGCTGATTCATTTCCATAGAAATATGAACTTCATCTAGGAAAGACTGAAAGTTTTTAACTTTGAATGAATGAAGCATTATTTATCGTATTTAATTAATTTCAACAAAATATTGTTTAAAAATATTCTATATGATTATTTTAATCTTGCCAATGGCCTGAAAATAACCCTAAATTCTTATTTAAGATTGCACTTTACCAAAACCGATATAAATGAAATAGTTGCATTTTTTAACATGTTCTAAAAAGTTATTGCAAATGAGATTGATTCGCATTTACAATTAATTCACCAAAACATTAATAATAGGAGCAAGCAAACATGAATATCCACTCGTCAAAGTCAATGGCTATCGCCTTATGTATTTCATTAACTAGTTATTTATTCATCAGTCCAGCTCAAGCAGCTGACTTTGAAGTAAGTATGGTAATTAAGAACCACCTTTTTGAACCATCAGTTCTAAATGTACCTGCCAATAAACGTATCAAACTTACAGTTCAAAACTTAGATAACACGCCTGAAGAATTTGAGAGCCATTCTATGAAGCGCGAAAAGGTCATCCCTGGAGGTGCAAAAGCCGTAATTTTTCTGGGCCCACTGAAGCCTGGACGCTATGAGTTTATGGGTGAGTTCAATCCCACGACAGCCAAAGGCGTCGTGGTTGCGGAAGGAACCTAAACATGTTTGGAACTGGATTAATCGTCTTTAGAGAAGCCCTAGAGGCAGCTCTTTTTATTGGCATTATCGCTGCGTCAACGCGTGGAGTAATCAATCGAACACGTTGGCTTTGTTTCGGCGTAGCAGTTGGAATATTAGGTTCGGTATTGATGGCTTCAGTAATGGGACAAATCAGTGCTTGGGCTGATGGGATTGGTCAAGACATCGTAACAGCATGCATTTTGAGCACCGCACTTTGTATGCTCGCTTGGCACTGTATTTGGGTCTCGCCAAATTCACACCAAATGGTCCAAGAGGCTAAACAAATCGGATCCGCAACTTCTAAGGGCAACCAGACGCTTTGGGCGCTTGCTATTGCGGTGGCTCTTTCCGTTCTGCGTGAGGGAGCAGAGACGGTTCTTTTTGTCGCGGGCTTGGTTTTAGGCTCTACTGAAAGTCTAGGTACACTGACCTTAAGTGTAGCTTTAGGGCTCGCAATGGGTGTCTTAGCTGGGTGGCTCATTTACAAGGGGCTCGGTCAAGTAAAGCCTCAACGTCTATTTGCAGTGACTAATATTTTGATATTGATGCTGGCGGGTAGTTTAGCAAGTCAACTTGCAAAAACAGCAAACCAAGCAGATTGGATATCTCTATTAGGTGATCAAGCATGGGACATTTCTGCCCTTCTACCCAATGACTCAGCTATCGGCATGGTGTTACATGGTGTGCTCGGATTTGATGCTAGTCCAACGCAACTTCAAGTACTCTTTTATTTGGCAACAATAATATTTATTTGGATAGTAGCGAAGCAAATAAAGTTATTGATTTCGCGAAATCGAATGGCTATGGTTTGATTGGTTTATTAAAGGAAAATTAAGCAAGCTATTCAACACTTCAACAGTCAACTGCCTCGTCCTTAATAATGAGGCAGTTGAGATATTGCGCCTCAATCGCATTAAATATTTCTTCAGGAACTGTTGCTGCAAATTTCTTACGACGGTTAATTGATAGCTTTCCGTTATGGTCCATGCATGCCAGAATTAACGTATTAAGATCATTGCCACGTATATCGTACTGAGTATTGATAGCACGGTAAATAAGGTCGTACTTTGCCAAGAACTCAGTCTCTTCTCTTAAGTCTTTTTCTAATGCCTGCTTTGCCATTTCTAGACCAAATTCAACACAAGTGGTGGCATTCCAATAGCGATACAAGGAATCATCAGACTTGAATGTCATTAGAAAGTCATCACCATCAATCCAAATAACTTCCCAACGCTTACGAGCAGGTTCGGAAAAGCTTTTTAGAGCAGCTAGGTAAGAATCCTCGTTGCGCTGCATCGCCATGGATACAGGCAATAGTAAGCCGTTCTTTAATAAGCCAGATTGACACAAAGCATGATGAAATAGGAAGCGAGATAAGCGTCCATTACCATCCATAAATGGGTGAATGAAAACAAACCCGAATGACACGATTGCAGCCGCAACCAATGGGTCTATCTGCTTTGGTGCAACATTAGCAAAATCTAATAGGCCCTTCATCAACTCATGAACGATTTCCGGTGGCGGAGGTATATACGTCACCCCAGATGCACCCCGTAAGGCGCTCTTTAACCAGTTTTGCTGATGCCGGTAAAATACCGCCCTATCAAGCGGGTTGGCAATAGCAGTGTTTTGTAATCCAACTAAGTACTCCTCATCCAATTGAGTGGTCAGATGTGCTTTTTTAAGTAATTCTACAAATGCCTCTGCTTTAGTTGCACTCGGTGTTTCACGCTCAATCTCAAAAGAACTTTTGGTCTCGCTCAAATAAGCCCAAGACATTGCTCTATCGGATGCAATTGGACCAAGTTCTGACAGAAATTCATTTGCCTTTTGCAAAATATTCAATTCAAGGAGACTATTAATGCGTTCAGTTCGTTCCACAGTGACGCAGTAATCCATTGAGCCGAGACCATTGAAATTAACCCGCCATTTAGCATTGCGTTTGCTTGGCCCCGTAATATATTTTTTAGGGTCGAACAAATTAACCATTGATCCCGTAATGGCTGGCGCGCCCTTTAACTCTTGCTGATTAAAGGTTTCCCACAAAAAACAAGCTGTACGAATGTAAACGCCTGTTGGGGATTCACTAATTGCGGCTAACATTTCTTGGGCTGGGATTTTTCTAAGGGCCTGCGATAGCAACTGAAGATGAATCCCCTCATGCTTAAGTGCAAACAAAAGGTGGCTTAATGGGCTTTGATCTTTGGGAGCAACCTTTGCTGGGATCAATAATGCGCTCGGAGTGGGTGTTACACTGGTTACAGAGGCAAGGCGTGCTGGTACTCTGGGATCAATAGCACTTAGATCAAGCTGACTTTTTACTTTTGAATAGCCTATTTCGCTCATAATTACCCAAATTCCCACTTTTTCATACGAATAGCTATTTTCTCATACCTTTTCTTACGAAATAACACTTTTTCTTACAAATAAGAACATTTACTAACTTTTTCATACAAATTTCAATATATTTTTACATTTTTAAACAAAACTGTACTTTTTCTTACAAGATAGTAAGTTGGGAGATTCAAACGTAATCGAATCAAGACTGCGATACGGTCATAGCAATCAGATCAGCAACATTAGCCATTTGTGGAAAGGTTACTAAAGTCTCAAGGAGTTCATCTGCATTGCAATGCGGTGCACCAAAAGCAACGAGCTCACGAAACTTATGCTCCAATGCCTGCGGGCTAATGGGTGGTTGTGCCCCGCTACTCGCACGAGTGATCACATCCCCGCTTTGCAAATGAATAACTACCTTCGCCTCATCCGTGTTGAGGTGTTCGTCTGCGATGACTCTAATTTTTTCACGGCAGGCGCGCACGACTAAATCATTCGCAGCGTCATCAGTGAAGGCGCGCACACCAGCTTCGCCCCTCAAGAGGGCAATGGCAACTGCATGCTGAAGACTTAGCTTAGCTTCGAGTCCATCAACCGGATGAATCCGATCAGCGCGAAGCTGCGATAGCGGATGAACCGTCACCGTGATTCGATCAATCTCATCCAAAGAAAAGATCTGGACATCAGTTTTGGATAGGCAAGCTTCTAGTGTTGGATGCAATAAGAATCCACATGGATAAGGCTTAAAAGTATTTTGTGATGCAATCCAGTTTTGTCCAAGACCTGCGCAAAGGACTTCATCCAAAGCTCGCGTGCCCATGACCTCATTAAAACCGAAACGTGCTTCCAGTACGCGGTCGTTGGCAGTGATGTTATTTCTTGCGAGTTGGGCGGCCATTAAGCCATTGCGCGCTGCATGGGCGATATTTAAACTCTTAGCCATAGATCCTAAACTAGCCACTAAGCCACCCGATTGTGTGGCTGCATGACCCACTGCCCAAGCCATTTGCTCCGGCGAGAGGCCCATGAGACGACCTACAGCAATCGCCGCTCCAAAGACTCCGCAAGTAGCTGTGATGTGCCAGCCCCGCTCATAGTGACCTGGTGAAACTGCAAGACCGATGCGGCACTCCACTTCCATCCCCAATAAAAAAGCGTGCAAGAAATCTTCACCGCTCACGACAGTCTGACTTGCCCACGCTACCAAAGCCGATGCAACTGTTCCTGCAGGATGAATACCTGTCGGCCAATGGGTATCATCGAAGTCGAGGATATTAGAATTAAAAGCGTGGACCAAGGCGGCATTTGCAGGGTCAAACTTTTCAGCACGTCCAATCAGTTGTGCATCACCTTGACCAAAAGGTGCGAGAGCTCGGATTAGTCGGTCTGATTCTTGACTGTTTGCACCGCCGAGAGCGCAGGCAAGCCAGTTCATCCAGGATGAGGCCACTGCCGTTTTTGTGGTTTCGTCAATATCAGCCCACTGCGAATCGACCACCCACTGGACTAGCGCATGCGTAGGAGAAGAATCAACGAGCAGCTTCATGCAAGGAGCTGTAGCTTAAAAGATAGGATGCTGATACGCATTCTCAATTAGGAACGATACCAGCTTTTTTTACCACTGGGCCCCAGCGGTCAAGTTCTTGTCGCACATAACTAGCCGCTTGCTCAGGAGTTCCGCCCAAAGCTTCAGTTCCCTGGGACGCAAAGCGCTCTTGAATCTCGCTCGACTTCAGTGCCTGGTTTACTTCACGGTTTAAGCGAGCAATGATATCGGGTGGTGTTCCAGCCGGCGCCATCAAGCCGTACCAAAGTGCAACATTGACGGACGGATAGCCTAACTCAGCAAAAGTTGGCGTGTTCGGCAACAGTGGATTGCGACGTGGACTGGCGGCAGCAAGGGCTCGGATCTTTCCGGTCGTGATGTAAGGAATCAATGATGGTGCGCCATCAAACATGACTTGTACTTGCCCACCGACAAGGTCAGCCACAGCGGGACCACTGCCGCGGTAAGGTGCGTGAATCAAGGCGGTTGATGTTGCTGCAGTAAACAACTCCCCAGCCATGTGCGGTGCGCCACCATTGCCAGACGAGGCAAAGGCTAACTTACTTGGTGATTGCTTAGCAAGCGTGACAAACTCAGGTAGCGTTTGTGTTTTTATATCGGCGTTAATCGTCATGATCAGAGGTAAGCTCGCCAACATGGTGATGGGAGTAAACGATGTGATGGGATCATAAGGCAACTTGGTCATTAAATGGGGACCGATGCCATGGGTAGTAATTGAGCTTTGTAACAAGGTATAACCATCGGGGGCTGACTTCGCTACGAAGTCACTAGCGACGACACCGCTCGCGCCCGCCTTGTTTTCCACGATAACAGTTTGCCCCATTGAAGTGGATAGCTTTGACGCTAGTAGTCTAGCAATGAAATCAGCAGCACCCCCGGGAGGTACTGTCACGATGAGTTTAATTGGGCGATTAGGGTATGCGCCTGTGTCTTGCGCTTGAGCCAAAGGAGCTATCAAAGCGCATAGTAATACAAAGCCATATTTAGTTAGTTTTGACGACATTAAAAAATCTTTCAATTAAAGAACTTTAAGGAGAAAACATATGGAAAAAACCAGTGCATAAGCTCTAGCTATTTGAGGGACCACGGTCTTACTATTAGGACGTAGGCATCAAAAAATTCCAGTTTTTTCTCCTGAATATTTGTTTAAAAAAATATCTACTTTAAGTTACATATTACTAGAGTTGGCTCTATAAGCTGGACAGTTTTTCACTAACATAGATTTCGCCAATACCGAAATAGGGGGAAACAGTTAATTAACACGGTCAGCATTACTGAATCGTTTTTCGTCCTGTGCTTTGGCCATTTTGGTTGTAATAATTGACTGTATTCCCATTTTGTACCGCTCTACCAGTGCTTTGCCCATTCTGGTTATAAAAATTGGTCGTATTACCGTTTTGTTCAGCGCGGCCTTCGCTTTGTCCATTCTGGTTGTAGAAATTAGTAGTATTGCCATTCTGCACAGCCTTACCCTGACTTTGACCATTTTGGTTGTAAAAATTCGTTGAGCCACCATTTTCTTCAGCTCGACCCTGACTTTGGCCATTCTGGTTGTAGAAGTTGGTTGTGTTGCCATTCTGCGCAGATCGGCCCTGGCTTTGGCCATTCTGGTTGAAGTAATAACTGTTGTTTTGAGCGCTTGCGGTAGCGGTCAGCCCCAGTAATGTTAATACGACAAAAGCTTTTTTCATTGGACCGCTCCGTTCTTTATTAATAAAGATTCAAAAATGCACAACCAATCACCTTAACTCTAGCAAAAAAACTGTGATATTCCTAGATAGAGCATTTAATTTATCCAAGCTGACTCAAGTTGCCTCAACTTAAGCTCCAGTGCTTTTTTTCATGTCATCAATAATGCGTAAACCAAGATCCGAATAAGGGGTGATTAGGTTACAAATGGTCAACAATCCATAATTTCTTGCGAACCTACAGATAGTGTAATAACCAAAAATCCTGGTCGGCCACCTCATAAGTTTGGCTGAGAATGCGCCCCAAATTTGTTTAGCATTGCCGCCGGTGAAGTTGTATTACTTAGGAAGAGATTGCCCAGCTTCCAAGTGACTGATAATTGCTTTATCGCACAAGCAAGGCTTGGTCTCTAATTAATATGACCAGACTAACGGGGAAGCTCCCTCCATCTGTTCGCTATCAGACAAAACAAGTTATCGATTAGCGTTACATTATGAAGAAGCAATGGCGCATTCCCTTCATATTGATAATTAATGAAGTAAGCCAAAATTGCTTACACCCTTAAGGAGAAAACCGTCCTTGAAGAAAAACTCATCCCTAGCTTGGAACTTAGATGCTATCCCATGGAATAGTATTGACTTTGAATTGATGAGACAGCGAGACGATTTGTTTTATCTCACTACAGCTGCCTCTTTTGTTGAAATAGCTGCTGAACTTTACGCTGACAACTTAGCGACCTACTTCTCTGATGATCAAGAGATTGTGGATTGGCTACAAACTATTTGGAAAAAAGAGGAAGTTCGCCATGGTCAAACGCTCCGTAAATACGTAGAGACTGTTTGGCCTGAATTTAATTGGGAAACTGCTTATGCAGACTTTTACAATGAGTACTCTAAAAAATGTGTCATCAGCCCTTATGGAAGTTCTCAAGCACTAGAAATGGTGGCGCGTTGTGTAGTTGAAACAGGTACAGCTACCTTTTATGAGGCTTTGGCAGCTCTAACTTCCGAGCCTGTCCTTCAAGGCATTACATTAAATATTCGCGCTGAAGAAATAAATCATTATAAAAATTTCTATTACTTTTTTAATAAATTAGTTAGTGATCACCCTGTTAGTCGTCTGCGGATATTGCTTACTATTTTGAGTCGACTGATTGAGGCACGCAATGATGATTCTGAATGTGCCCTCTGGCATGTCTATTGTCATGACAATGAGAATGTATCCGAGCCTAACAAAGCCGAATTTAAAATGATTTACGGTCTGTTAGCCAAGACCATAAAGAGACATTATCCTGTTGCAGTAGCAATTAAAATACTCATTAAGCCTCTGAGATTACCAACCGAGGTCAAAAACCTTATACAGCTGAATTAGATGGAAATATCAGGCAAACTTAGGATAGAATCTAAATAGGACATTGGTATTGCCTCTATTAAAAAAGTTCGCAAAAAACTGTTTTAATAAATACTTTCGTCCGCTCATAATGAGGTACAAACCAAATTACAAAAAAGTAGGAGACCAAATGATTCTATTAAAAAAAACAGCTAACTTTTTAGTTGGTTGCGTTGCAACACTTCCTCTCTGTTTTTCCTTAATTTTTTTACAAACCCTGCAAGCACAAACTAAGGAAGAGTTACTTAGCCCTAAAAAAAATCAAATTACTACCTATGGCATGGGATATTCTCAGCAACGGTATAGTGATTTAAAACAGATTGACCGAAAAAACATAAAGAATTTAAGTCCAACCTGGGCTTATAGTATGGAAAATTTATCAGGGGAACAATCTCAGCCGCTGGTTTATGACGGTGTTTTATACGTGACAAATGCGAAATGGACAATGGCGGTGGACGTTGAAACAGGCCGACAGATATGGAGAACTCAGGAAGATTTTGATCCTGCTGCTTTAAGAGTCGTTTGTTGTGGTGTTTCGAATAAGGGTGCTGCGATTTATGATGGCAAACTCTTTAGAATGACGATTGATGCACATATCAAAGCCATGGATTTAAAAACGGGGAAAGTACTTTGGAAGAAAAAATTTGCTGAATGGCAAGACGGTTTTTCTGGAATTGCAGCTCCGCTAATCGCTAATGGTGTTTTGATTTCGGGAAGCTCTGGTGCTGAATTTGGTGTAAGAGGATTTTTAGATGGATGGGATCCTCAGACGGGTCAACATTTATGGCGTAGATATACGACTCCTGCCCCTGGGGAAAAAGGTTCAGAAACTTGGCCTCAAGGTAGCGATGCTTATAAGCGTGGTGGAGCAACTCCATGGATTACCGGTTCTTATGATCCTGAAACAGATTTAACCTATTGGGGAACAGGAAATGGCGGGGCTTGGAATCCTATCGATCGTCCTGGGGATAACTTATATATTGCTTCGGTCATTGCAGTTCGTCCAGGTACCGGTGAAATTGTTTGGCACTATCAATTCACTCCTGGAGACCCTTTTGATTTCGATGCAGTCAATGAGAATATTCTTGCGGACATTAAAGTCAATGGTAAGTTAAGAAAAGTGTTGATCCATGCAGATAAAAATGCATTTCTATATGTACTTGATCGGGTGACCGGAGAGTTGTTAGCTGCCAATGAGTTTGCAAAGCAAAACTGGGCAAAAAATATTGATTTGAAAACTGGTCGACCTGTACCAACAGATTTATTAGATCGCATTAAGGCCGGTGAGGAAGTAGAGTTTTGGCCTGGCCCTAGAGGTGGAAAAAATTGGGTCCCGATGGCATTTAACCCTAAAACTGGACTAGTCTATTTAAATGGGGCCAATCAACCGCGTATCTTTAAATTCGCCAAGCTAGACGAGTACAAAGTGGGTCAACGTTATCAAGGTGTTCAAACCAGTGTTCCACCTCAAAACCCGAATGAACCCAATGGATTTTATATGGCATTAGATCCTTTGACGGCCAAGCCTAAATGGAAAATTCCATTGATGGATTACATGCAATGGGGTGGGATGTTAGTGACTGATGGGGGTTTACTATTTTCTGGAAAACAAACAGGTGAATTCGTTGCTTTTGATGCTGAAAATGGCAAAAAGCTTTGGGAATTCCAAACCGGTTCTGGAATTAATGCACCCGCGATTACATACGAGCACAAAGGTAGACAATATGTCACCGTTTTATCTGGCCGTGGAGGTGGAGCACCAAATACTCCAACCGAATTACGAGAAAAAATTCCTTTAAGTGGCATGATGTGGACGTTTAGCCTTCCTAAAAAGTAACTAGACGTAAAAGTGTGCTGATAGCGGATTAAAGTAGTTTAGATAATCCGCTATTTTTTGTATCTTACTTTTAGAGGCTAGATTTATTGAGCTCCACAGACCAAGGGGCTTATGTAAGATAATTTTTATTTTCAACATTAACGAAGACTTCTTTGCGGGCAGTACATACCTCGTCAAAATGTCACCTAAAAAGGGCCTCAGCGAAACTCTTCACCCCCTTGTATCGCTATAAAACTTAATGACTTTTTACTTGGGCTTCAAGACTGCAGGAATATCCCTTGCGCCGTACAATATGCGAACGATAGTGACCTTCTCTGTTGTGTACTAAAAAAGATCACGTAGTTCCCATGCGCACATGAGCGCAAGTCATCAGATAGTTCGGGTTGCAACCGATAGCCTGCAGGGTTGAGACAAATCTTTTCGCAATGAAAACGTAACCCAGCCACAAAAGTTACCGCAACAATTGGATTGTCTTGTGCAATGTAGTTGCTGATCTACTCAAGATCGACCGCCGCCAATGGCGTAATCAGCAACTGTATTAGTAAACTTTACGAGTCACCTGCAGAGCATATTTGGCTTGTAATCGATCAAACACTGGTTCCGCAGCAAGGGCTGTGCCGCTAGCCTTGCCTGCAGCGATATCATTTCTCAGCGCTTGGAGTTGTATGGCGTGTTGGCTCTCTATGTCCTCGAGCAATCGTAGCCCTGCATGGATGACTTCACTGGTGTTGTTGTAGCGACCGCTTTCGATTTGATCACGGATAAAGGACTCGAAATGCGGGCTCAGGACAACGCTAGTGGGCATTACTCACTCCTAACAGTTAATAACTATTATTTTTTACCAGCCAGCGCGCCTTGTCAAGATTGACCGGATGTCATCAGAAAAGAATCCTCTGCCGCTTGCATGAATACCAACCCCGGCAACTCTGCTGCACTCCAGCCACAGTAAACCTACCAGGGCAACTCCTTCGCCGCACCTAGCCTGTCCTGCTGATTGACCCGTCGTCGAATAAGATAGTTCGCGAGATCGCTGAGGCAATTACAAATCAAAATTTGATGGCGAAAAATTGGTGGGTAGAAATAAAGTGTTTAGAAAACTATTATTTTGGAACAAGGAAAAATAGAGAGTTCAGCTCTCGCAAAATAGTTTCTTGAACTCATTGACCACCCGTGTGCATAAAATTACTATGCTAATGGGGTTCAAACTAATTGTAATCGTCTTCCCGTTGGTGCTTTATGGCCAGAATTGTTAACACATCTAATGCAGGCTCAAAACGGTAAAGCGCTAAGTAGCCATCAGCGCCAAAGTCGATGACTAATTCACGCAACTCTTCGCGGTCTAAGACAGGTCTGCCAATCATAGGCGCATTGTTTAGGAGCAAAAAAGCGTCACGGATAGTTATCATTGCACGATTTGCTACATTGACATCTTTGTGTGCAAGAAACTTATGTAACCGTGACAAATCAGAACGAGCTCTAACTGAAAGTCTTACTTGTGGCATTCAGTTACAGGTGCGTTAGGATTGTCTTGAATCTGGTCAACCCAGTTGCTGAACTCGCTCAGGGTAATATGAAGCCCAGTTTCTTTATAGTGCTCAAAAGAAGACTCGGCTACTTTGATGAAGTTTTGGCGTGCTTCCTCGTTTTTTATATATTCAAGGATAGCCTCTTTCATAAGGTAATGAGGAGTTCGTTTTTTGGCAGATGCTAAGTTAGCAATACGGCTACGATCTATGTCGTCCAATTTAATGGTAACTGTACTAGAACGAGACTTTTCAACTGAAGAGGTTTTCATGGTGTCACTTAGTAACAAAGAGTAACACCTATTCTAATTAATTTCCCTATTAACGTCAAGAATCCATTTTTACTCCTCAAGTGACTGACTCTTGGATACAGGGCAGTAACTCAATATCAAAAAGTACCAGGCATCCAAGCTCTAGCAATTAAGGAAAAGGTTTCAGCATCCTATATCAGCAAAGTCATCGATTGCGCTTTACTTGCGC
>CANFME010000041.1 GCA_947448305.1 Burkholderiaceae bacterium | reverse complement strand
CTGTAGGCGATAAAGTCGCCTTAAGCAAGCTACTCAACAAGGCTGAGACTAATCCAGCCTTCTACCAAAAATTATGTCAGGCGATTACTAAACGACAGAAGATTACCGAGCCGGAATTAGAGAAAAGATCTATTCAAAAACTTATTGAGCAGCTATTAAAGCCTGCTTAGAAGCAACAAAGACCAACAATAATTTCACCTATTAACTGTTGATCAGGTAAATGTCCTTGAGCCACGTCAATCATTTTTTTCGTAGAACAGCTCTTAGCCAAGGCTGTGCATTTGAACTCTACGAAGTCTATTGCTAATCATATCTACGCCAACGACTAATACAAGCATTGCCATAATGACTGTTGAAGCTTGCTGCTCATGCAATAGTGAGAGTTCATAGTACAGAATTTGCCCGAGGCCCCCTGCACCCACAAATCCTAATATCGTAGCCATACGAATATTCATTTCCCAACGATAAAGACTGTAAGAAAGAAGTTGCGAGTAGATCCCTGGTAAAGCCCCATACATAAATGCTTGGGTATAACTTGCTCCAGCTAACCTGAGAGCATTAGTTGAACTGGGAGAGTGATTTTCTAAAGTCTCGCCAAATAAACGACCCAGTACGCCAGAAGTGTGGAGAGCGAGAGCTAAGGTTCCGGCAAAGGGTCCTAAACCTACCGCCAACACCATTAATACCGCCCAAACGAGTTCTGGTACTGAGCGCAGAAAATTTAAGAGAAAACGGGTAATCACTTTCGCGCTATAACCAAATTGTCCGGCGGCTGGAAGTGCCAAGAAAAGACTAGCGATGGCAGCTAATAAGGTTGCTAAAGCAGAAATGGCTAGGGTTTGCAATAATCCATTCCAAACCTTTTGCAAAAATGGAGGTGTCAGATCGGGTGGGAAAAAGCGCCCGGTATAGGTAGCTACATCACCCATCGCTTGTTTAGTAAACAAAGCAAGAGGATTGAACGAAAGATAAGTAAAGCTCGCCACAATGAAAAGCCCAATTAATATCAGCGTGATCAGACACTTAAGACACAATGGGCGAGCAGGATAGTTGTTCATGCGAGTTGCCGACGAATGATGAGACTGAGGTAGTCTGCGAGTAAAACTAGCAACAAAAACATGATCAGGATAGTAGATACCTCACCGCCATTAAGCATCTTCATCGACTGGTCCATTAACTGACCTAAGCCGCCAGCACCCACAAAACCCATGACGACCGAGGCTCTAACTGCGCATTCCCAACGATAGATTGTGTAGGAAGCTAGCTCTTGTGAGGCACCCGGCAAAAGTCCATATAAAAACGCATTGATACGGCCACTGCCCTGAAGCAGAAGCGCTCTAGCAGGATGGGTGTTTTCTGTCTCTAAAATTTCGGAATATACTTTTGCCAGCATACCTCCGTAAGTAATTGCGATTGCTAGCACACCTGCAATGGGACCTAAACCAAACACTCTTACCAACAGTAAGGCCCAAATAATTTCTGGAATGCCTCTAAGCAATAACATTAGCATTCGGGCAAGGTACCTACCAAGCTTTGCGATTTGATGTCCTGAGGCTGGACCAATACGTGAAATCGATAAGCTGTAAGTCATGATTAAGCCCAAGGGGATTGCCATCAGCATTGCCAGGGCAATACCGGCCGTTGCCATGGCTAAAGTTTCTGTAGTGGCCTTTAATACCAATATTAAAAATGATGCTTGTAAATTAGGTGGGAAAAACTGAATTAAGAAGTTAGCAAAAACTTTCAGGTTGCGATCTTCAAATAATGCAAATACATCAAACTGTGCCAATTGCATCATTGGCCATAAAATTGCAACTGCAACACACGTCACCAAAAAACGTCTAAGCGCTGCAGGGTCTCTAAATTGAAGTAGCATGCTCATCACTGTGAATTTGCATTATCTTGCTTTGGTAAAACGCCACGCTCAGCCGCATAGAGCTGTTGAAGTAAACTCTCGCTTACTTCAGATACCGGCAAGTCAAAAAAGACCACCCCATCTCTTAGACCAATAATTCTTGGGAACCACCTTAAAGCAATGTCTACTGCATGCAGACTGGCGACAAAACACGCATTTCTTGTCTGAGCATCCTCCAATAGACACTGAATCGTTAAGTCAGACAGAACAGGATCTAATGCTGATACTGGCTCATCGGCAAGTAATAAATCCGGCTTTTGGTAAAGGACGCGGGCAACACCCACTCTTTGTAGTTGACCTCCAGATAGGCGATCACATCTATCAAAAAGACGATCTGCAATATCAAGTTTTTGCAGACACAACTGTGGACCTGCAATATCTACCGGGTAAATTAAAGATAAAAGAGATTTCCAAAGTGGCCACTGGCCAAGGCGACCGGCTAAAACTGCGGTAATCACTCTTTGTCTTGGTGGAATTGGAGCGGCTTGATGCACGAGGCCTATTTGAGAGCGTAAACGTTGTAATTGACCTTTTGATATCGCCCATGGATCAACATTGAATACTGCTATTGAACCGGTACTTGGCCGCAGTGAAGTTGCTATTAATTGAAGAAAACTGGTTTTACCAGAACCAGATGGGCCAATAATCGCTATTGACTCTCCAGCCGAGGCACTAAGATTAATATTTTTTAGCGCCTCTTTGCCGTTACTATAGTTAAAGCTGACGTGCTTAAATGAAAATGCTATTTTTGTCACTTAATCAATCCGGCACTAATGGCAGCTTTTTCAATCTCATCATAATTAGATGACTTAGTAGGAATATATTTACTAGCTCTTTGTAGATCCATTAATTCTTTTTGGGCAGGATCATTTGCATTTAACTTTAAAAAAGCATCGCTAATTTTTTTAGTCAGTGTGGCATCTAAACCACCGCGAACCGTCCAGTTATAGTCATGGTATGGCGGTGTTGTAAATAACACTTTTACTTTTTCGGTATTAGGATTTTTTGTTTCAGATAATTTATCCCAAACAGATGCATTTAAAGCGCCAGCATCTGCCTTACCACTCGCAACAAAGGCAATAGTTGCATCATGGGCTCCAGAAAAAGCAATGTTCTTAAAGTCTGTATCTGGATTAATACTTGCCTTCATTAAGTAAAAACGTGGCATCAAGTGACCTGAAGTAGATGATGGTGAACCAAAGGCAAAAGTTTTACCTTTTAAATCAGCCAAAGTTTTTACTGAACTCCCTTCAGGAATAATAAATTTACTAGTAAATTTTTCATCCTCAAGGCGCTGAATGATAGGCTTGACAGCGCCATTCGTGCGAATTTTTGCTTGGATGTAGGTAAACCCTCCTAGCCAAGCCATATCGATTTTATTGCTAGCTAGCGCTTCAACCACTGCGGCATAGTCAGTTACAGGTGTAAATTCGACCTTCATGCCAGTCTCTTTCGATAAATAGGCACCTAAGGGTAGAAATTTTCTTTGCAACTCCGTTGGGGATTCGTCTGGAATCGCTGAGACACGTAAAACAGTTTGTGCATGCGCTTGAAGTGTCAACCCACTAAAGCAGAGCATCGTTAATGCGAAGCCGAGAGAAAATCTCAACTTAAATATATTCATTTTCATTTTTTGATGCTTTCTATTGATTTGAAAAAAGTAATTTTTAGACTACAGAAATACCAGAGCCTTGTTCAAAACGGCCTATCATTTGTGCATCCGTAAATCCATCTGCTCTGAGAATTTCTAATACTTGGTCAGTAGCTTCTGGGCTACAAGAAATTAATAAACCACCACTAGTTTGTGGATCAGATAAGAGGTTTTGCTGCCAGGCATCTGAATGTGTGGTCATCGAAACTTCATGACCATAGCCAAGCCAGTTACGTGGAGATGCGCCAGTAAAGACGCCTTCTTTAACAAGTTTGACTGCCTCAGAAACAACAGGAATAGAGTCCCACTGAATTTGGGCTGATAGCTTTGCGCCTCGGCACATTTCCAATAAGTGCCCTGCTAAGCCAAATCCAGTTACATCCGTGAGTGCATGAACGCTATCGAGCTGAGATAGTGCTAACCCAGGCTTATTCAGCTTAGTCGTTAAGGCAATCATTTCCTTGTAAGCAGAATCAGATAGTTGCTCTTTTTTAAGTGCGGCCGAAAGAATACCCACACCCAAGGGTTTACTGAGGATGATGCTATCGCCCAACTTTGCACCACTATTTCGCTTCAGCTTCTTAGGATCAACTATACCAATGGCCACTAAACCATAAATGGGCTCTACCGTATCTATCGAGTGACCACCGGCAATCATAATTCCGGCCTCTGCACAAACTGACTCGCCACCTGCAGTAATTTGCTGAATCACTTCCAAAGGCAGAACATTAATTGGCATACCTAATAGTGCAAGTGCAAATAGAGGCTGTGCTCCCATGGCATAAATATCTGAAATTGCATTGGTAGCTGCAATCCGCCCGAATTGATAAGGGTCATCAACAATAGGCATAAAGAAATCCGTGGTCGCCACAATCGCTTGATGTTCATTAATTTGATAGACTGCAGCGTCTTCATTATTATCAGAGCCCGCAAGGAGTGCGGCAGGTATCTGGCGAATAGGAGAAGATTTCAGAATATCGCTTAAAACACCAGGGGCAATTTTGCAACCACAGCCCCCACCGTGAGAGAGGGAGGTAAGTCGACCGTCATATGTCATATTAATGTACTCGATTTAAAATTGAGAGAGCAGGATAGAAGTGAAATTTTACCTATTTTAGGCTAAACAGGTACGAAAGCCACAGAAAAAGTCTCTTCTGGATGGTAGATAAAAATTACGAAATTGGGGGCGACGCAGATAGTGAGGGGTGAACTTACTCCAACCTTTCAAAACCCGATACTTACCGTCAAACCAAGGTGCAGAATAATCTTGATAAGGATCCGGGCTAAACCCTTCAAAAGGCTCAAAAGTACTGCTAGTCCACTCCCATAGACTGGAGGGTTGCCAGTGCTCGCTGACTGAGGTCATCAATACGCTAAGCTCATTTTCCGTAGGCAGTCGAACACCTCTCCATAAACAATACTTCTCAGCGTTGTGAGCAGAAATATGCCTAACTGGCGCTTTGAGATCGATCGCTAGCCACTGTTCATGGAATCGTTCAAACCAAGTATCACCCTCTTTTTTCCAATAAGCTGGTTGATGCTCTGTAGAACTTATTTCCGCATTATTTAGAGATTTTAAAAACTCTAAATATTCACCGTTACTAACGGCATGACTTGAAATTGAAAACTCAGGAACTAATACTTCATGCTGCCATTTTTCGTTATCAAAGATAAAGCCTGAATTTTGGGCTGATCCTAGTAGAAGTTTTCTTTCAGAGATATGGATATAGCGTGGCTCAAAGTTATTCTCTTGATCTTCAATAAAGCGAAGACTAGGTTCTAGTGGCCAGGTATAACCCAAAGATTGCCACATATAAGCAAATGCCTCATTGTGCATATCCTCGTGATAGAGCGCTAACTGAATAAAGTAAGCCTGCTCAGAGCTAACAGATCCGGACCTTAAGATGGTAAAAGTGCGCTCCATCACATCCGAAAAATAATTCATCAAAACATCGATAGTAGGTATTTTGGCCAGCCAACGATCATCATGACTAATCTCTGAAGAATTAAATAAAGTGTCAGCCTGAGTTAGAAAAGAAGGGTTTGATTCGAGCCCATGGCGATGAACCCAAAATTCATGGAACCAAATCAGATGCCCGAATTCCCAGTAAGGAGGGTTTAATTCAGGTAATAAAGGGATCTTTTCTTGTCCCTGATCTAACTTATGAATAATGGTTTGCGTTACATGATTGGAGTGCTCTAAATCTTTTAAGAGATTCATTGGCGATAGCCATGGTGCATAAAGCAGATAGTCAAACTGTGTCATTAGTCTTTAGAAAATGTAAATAAACTACATTAAACCCTACTATTTAAGTAAGATCTCAATTAATTCTTCAAATGTTTCATACCCCGTCAGAGTCATGAAACTTCGTTTAGGGACCTCAATTTATTTTATAGATCCAACCGAATCAGCAGAATAATATCCGCTTTCCTTGCCGTTGATTGTGCCATGCATAAACCACTCTTTTGTTGCCTTAAAAACAACAGGGCGTTGCCTTTCATATTGCAAATAATGAGATCCACATGCAATTTTTAAAAAGGCTTTTTTCTCAACTTTTAAGGCTTTCCAAGCATCCTGTCGCGCCTCAAAGTTATCAAACTCTCCCAATAGTATCAGTGTAGGAGACTTAATTTTTGATACATTTTCACGCCATCCATAATTCATTCGATTGGGTGCACGCATCACACCACCAGGTATCCAATTAGCACCAGCTCCTTCAACAAGCATTAATTCTCTCCACATCACATCACGTATATCTTTGTCGTCAATTTGATCACTACATTTAACGTCAGCCATCCAGCGTTCCCCTTCTAATCTTTCCCTCGTCTGAAGTAAGATTGGTGATCCAGGTTCTGGGAAGACAGTAGGTGGTTTATCCTGATCAAAAAAGGGTGCCGGCGCTAAAAATACAATGCGCTTAACCATCTCAGGATGCTTTGCTGCAAAGCCGCCAATTCTAGGAGTGCCCGTTGACCATCCAACAAGATTAATTTTATCTACACCTCTTATTTTTAAAATGTGTTTGACAGCGGCCTCAACTTCGTCCCATTCAGTTTGGCTTGATACGAGCTTAAAGGGGTAATGAGGAGCACAAGGAGCTTTTAAGATGTGAGGAATTAAAATAGCTTGTTGCTTAGGGTCAACATTGCATGGATCATCCATGTAAGGCCGAGGAGAGCTTCCATAAGCTGTCATCGTTAAAGCGAAAGTGTCAAAACCTTCTTTTGCTAAATTTTCCATCCAAGAAAAATCTTTGTAATTTAAATCGTATGCCACCGTTGAAGGTGAAAAACCTCCATGAATAAACAAAATTATTTCTGGCTTTGAACCATTTTCAATCGCTTTTTTTGTACTCTCTAAAACTCTTTCGCGTAAATGTAATCCCACAATTTGATTTTGATTAGCCGGAACGGTCGAAACATGTGGAACAAAAGAGTCGATAGAAAGGACCGTATCCTGAGCAAATGCAATGTTAAACATTAACCCATAAAAAAATATTGGCCAAAATAGAAAGTTTTTACGTAAATATCTAAAAAACATGATGTGCCTCTTCCATATGCTCGTCTCAATTTGGCAAGCTTATCCTGATTCTATATGAACAGTAAAGAAGGTCAAGGGAATGATTTATTAACTCAATAAATAAAAGGGTTTACCCTGATAAAAAAATGAAAGTCCTTGATTAGTAAAACTCTCACCATTTCTGATAAGCGTTGTATGACCTGAGACATACCTTGCTGTAGAAGATGCCTGGAGTTTACTTACACACTTATTGGCAAAATAGAAAAACGACTTAGGAAGTTCTCCCTAAGTCGTAGTGACTTGAACTAATTTTAAGCACCACTCCTACACGATCTTTTTACTCATGCACTTTAAAATGAAACATTATTTTCTAATTAATCAATTCGTTTGAAAACTATTTATTCCATAACTGACGAATGCCAGCTTGAATTTCACTAACCACAATATCAGATACATTAACTCCATCTTTAATGCCAGTACTGCGTTTTTTAAAGCGGCGCTGGCCAGGAAGACGAGTTCCAGGATCTGATGCTAAAGTATTTAAAAAACTCTGCAACCGGCTGGCAAAAACTTGACTACCGGCAATACCTGGATCAATCGTTATTAACAACTGCCCAATTCGAGGACGATTACCTTTTGCATCAAAAAATGAGTCTGCCTCATATGAAAAACGACTACCTGAAAGACCCACAACAAGTAGCTCAACCATTAAGGCAAGTAAAGCTCCTTTATCTCCACCCAAAGGAAGCATCAACCCTTTTAAACCCTCTTGTGGATCTGTCGTTGGTTTACCGTCAACGGTTAATGCCCATCCCTCTGGAATAGACTCACCGTTCTTGGCTGCAACCAATAGCTTGCCACGCGCCACAGCAGACAGCGACATATCAATAACTAGCGGATCACTATTGTGTATTGGAAAAGCGGCAGCCAACGGATTTGTGCCAAAAATAGCTTTAGTACCACCTACCATAGGCATAGCTGCAGGAGTATTACCAAACAGTAAGGAGATATAGCCCGCTCGAGCAGCGGCTTCAACAAAGTGTCCGGCAACCCCAAAGTGATGGCTGTTAGTGACTGCAACTAAACTCACGCCTGTTTTAGAGGCAATATTTACGGATATGTCGGTGGCCAAGCGAAGTGCAGGAAATGCAAGCCCATCACAGGCATCTACTAACGCTGCAGATGTCTTAAAGGGGCGAACTTTTAACTTAGGCGCTAATTCAATACGGCCATTGATTGCGTGTCCCGCATACTGAGCTACCCTAGCTAAACCATGTGAGGACAGTCCATCTAATTCAGCAAGAGCTAAAAATTGTGCTGTCTCGAATGACGATTTTTTATTGATGCCTGAAGCTCGCAAACCTGAGTAAGCTAATGACAACATATCCTGGTAGGATAAATTCATTTTAAGTCCCTAAAAATCGATTTACTTCATCAGCAATCATTTGGCTGACCCGTTCATTACTTTCATGGGTCACCCCTGCGATATGAGGGGTAAGAATCAAATTCTCAATGCCACTGAAGTGTTGTAAATCTTTTGCTGGTTCAGAAAAAAACACATCAATTGCAGCACCACCAATTCGCCCAGAACGGATGCGTTGTGCTAACTCTACTTCATCAACGATACCACCACGTGCGGTATTAATCAGACATGAGCCAACTTTCATTTTATCCAAAGTGGTAGCACTAAAGAGATTTTTGGTGCTTGGTAAAAGAGGTAAATGTAATGTCACTACATCACTTTGCGCCAATAATTCAGACAAAGCTACAAGTGGTACCGAAAAGTGTTCCAAAGAAACTGATGAGCCTAACAACATTGGATCGAATGCAAGACAACGAAAACCAAATGCATGCGCCTTCGTTGCAACGACCCTACCGATGCTTCCAAAGCCAACAATCCCTAAAGTCTTACCCAAACATTCGTTGTAATTAGAAAAACGGGGACGCGGCCAATCACCGTTTAGAGTTGCATTCGTGGCGGGAATAAAACCCCTAATTAAAGAAACGGCAGCGCCAACAACATATTCAGCGACTGACTCAGCATTTGCTCCAGTAGCAGGAATCACTGAAATATTTCGCGAGAAGCAAGCTTGCAGATCTATATTTTCCAATCCAACGCCTAGGCGCCCTACCACCCTTAGCTTATTTGCCCCGTCTAAAATCTCCTCATTCACCTGAGTTAGATTGCGAACAATCAATGCCTCAACATTCTGCAACTTAGCAATTAACAGCGAACGGTCTTTATATAAATCAGGTTCATACACAACCTCATGTCTAGAACATAGGGTTTCTAGGGCTTGACTTGTGATGAACTCAGAGATCAAAATTAAGGACATAATTTATATCTTACAGATGAATTTAAAATCAAGCAATACTCGATCTTGCCGCTATACACCACGGCAATTATTGACACTGCAAAGACGTTTTAGGAGACTGAAGTAACAATCTACTTTTAAATATTAAATAGAGATAGACCGCCTCATTAAACAAAGGGACGGATACTATAAAGAGACTAATTTATTGGATTGGAATTACATATGCTGAAGAAAAAATTACTGTTACTTGCAAGCTTGTTTTCATTGCTTATATCTCCATTGGTACATTGCCAAACCTGGCCAACAAAGCCCATAAAATTAATTATTCCATTCGCTGCTGGCGGGACTACTGATATTCTCGGCAGACTATTAGCGCAACAACTCACAAAAGATTTTGGACAGAATGTAATCGTTGAAAATAAAGGTGGCGCTGGAGGAAATATTGCAGCAGAATTTGTTGCGCAATCACCTGCAGATGGTTACGTCATCATGCTAGCATCAGGCAGCATGCTCACTGTAAACCCAAGTCTTTACAAGAAATTACCAGTAAATTACGCTAAGGATTTTGTTTATATTACAAATGTTGCCAGCGGACCAATGCTGTTATCCGTCAGCACCAAATTACCAGTAAAGAATTTTGCTGACTTTCTAGCTTACGCTAAATCAAAAGATTTAAATTTTGGTTCAGCAGGAGTCGGTAGCCAGGTGCATATGGCAGAAGAAAACCTTACTTATACCGCAAATTTTCCTGCTACGCATGTCCCATACAAGGGAGAATCAGCGGCTCTAAATGATTTAGTAGCCGGACAAATTGATTTTATGGTTGGTAATTTAACAGCAGCAGCTGGGTTTGCAAAATCTGGACAAATCAGACCAATTGCAGTTACTAGCTTGAAACGTTCTAAGCAACTACCTGATGTGCCTACCATTGCTGAATCAGGTATAGCAGGATATGAATCTACTGGATGGTTTGGTTTGGTAGCACCGGCTAATACACCGACCCTAATTATAGATAAGCTCTATGCAGCCACAGTAAAAGCCATTAACTCACCTGAACTAAGAACAAGTCTAGATTTAAATGGGCTAACTGCAGTAGTGAATACTCAAAAAGATTTTGAGAATCAAGTTAAAGCAGAATCTACTGTCTGGGAAAATGTTATCAAAGGTCGCAATATCAGCGTTCAATAAAATTACATTTAAGAAACTAACTCGTTAAAAAAAGGTTTATCGCCACAAATCGTTACTCTATTTCCAATTCGAGTATGTGGCCAATAATCCCACATCGCTCGATGTTGCACACATCGGTTATCCCAAAAAGCTATAGAATTTTCTTCCCACCGAAAACGACATTGGAATAAAGGATTTTCCATGTGTTCAAAAAGATAGGTTAGTACACCATCACTCTCATCGATAGGTATGCCAATGATTCGCGTAGTAAATCCTTTATTAATATACAAGGCGTTTTTTCCCGTAATAGGATGCGTCCTGATGACAGGATGTTCAGCCCGTGGATAGCTTTCTTTATCTTCTACGCCAAAATTTTTATATAGTCCACGATAGACTGGTTCTCCATCGTGTATTGCCGTTAAACCACGTAAGTAGGTTTTCATGCGCTCTGATAAAGCATCATAAGCAGCATACATACTAGAAAATAAAGTATCACCCCCATATGGTGGAGATTGAATAATTTGTAAAATCGTACCCATCGGTGGTTCCAAATCACAACTGACATCTGAGTGCCATGACTCACCATTAGCTCTTGGAGAATTTTGGTCCGCATAGATTTGCATCATTTCCGGAATACCCTCTACATGAGGTGCTGCTGGATGAATATGTAAAGTTCCAAATAATCTAGCTAGGTCTAAATGGTTTTTCTTGGTAATTTTCTGATTACGGAAAAAAATGACTTGATTTTCAGAAAAAGCACGTTGAATTTCATATTTTTGTACTTTTGATAGAGGCTGTGAAAGATCTATATCAAAAATTTCTGCGCCAATAACAGGGGTCATTTTTTTTACTAGAATAGATTCATACTCATAATAATCTTGAAGTACCGACTTAATGCGTGGTCCATTATTACCTCTGAGTTGATTGCTTTGCATTATATTTTCCTCGCTTAGCTTTTTAGCTTATTGACTAATTCCCACATACTAGATATTCATTTCAACTAGCCCATTAAGAACTTTATATAAGATTTATTAACTATAAATATAAGTAAATTTTTGATATCTTACTTGGTATTCATAGCTTTTCAAAAATGATAGCAAGATGAAACTCAATATTCCATAACTTAACTAACATCCACTACCTTTAAGAATTCTACTCTATCAATTCATTTCATTTTTGATCACTATAGAAAAGCTTTAGATGCATTTAGCTTAAAAATAGCTTCTTCCTTTTTACTTCATGAGATTGTCCCTTTCGCTGAAAATATTTTCCAATTTCTGGGTATCAGATCATGAGAACTAGCACTCACAATTAGGCTAAATTGAAATTCTATTAGGGTAAACAAGTATATTTTTTCATCACTAGTAATCTAAGTCATCTATATAATATAGTTGTGTATTTAACTTTAATTAGGAATTTATTACGAGTTAAGCGTTCTATTTTTATTCATGTGGAATGTTAAAACTTAAGGAGATAAAGATGATTCATTTTGTAGTGCATGAACCCAACGATAGTGTTGGAGTTATTGTCGTTGAGGGAGTTCAATCAGGCGCAGATCTAATTGGATGGGTAATGGATGGGGATTTAACTCTACAAATAAAATCTGAGAGTGATATTCCGATTGGCCATAAGATTTCCTTAAAAGATTTTAAGCCGGGAGATACTGTTCTGAAATATGGCGTGGATATTGGGAAAGTTATTTCACCAATTAAAAAGGGCGAGCATTTACATGTTCAAAATGTGAAAACTAAGCGCTGGTAGTCCTATTGTCAGTCAACACAATCCTATTTTTATAAAGAGATCAAGAAGATGAATTTAAAAAATACTAATTTTATGGGTTACCGCCGAGAAAATGGGCGTATGGGGATTAGAAATCATGTAATTATTTTACCCTTGGATGACTTGTCCAACTCTGCCTGTGAAGCAGTAGCCAACAATATAAAAGGCACTATGGCAATACCTCACCCTTATGGTCGATTGCAATTTGGGGCAGATTTAGACTTGCATTTTCGCACCCTTATTGGCACTGGTTGTAATCCTAATGTATCTGCAGTAGTGGTCATTGGAATTGAGCCCCAATGGACGGAGATAGTTGTTAATGGAATTCGTGCTTCTGGCAAGCCAGTTGAAGGATTTTGGATTGAGGGTAATGGTGATATTGCAACAATTGCTAGCGCCAGTAAAGCGGCCTATTCAATGATAAAGCATGCCTCTAAACAACAGCGTGTTAGTGCTCCATTATCTGAATTATGGGTTTCAACTAAGTGTGGCGAATCGGATACAACCTCAGGTTGCGGTTCAAACCCAACCGTTGGGAATGCTTTTGATAAGTTATACGATATAGGCTCTACATTAGTTTTTGGGGAGACTACAGAATTAACTGGCGGTGAGCATTTAGTGGAAGCACGTTGTCGGACCGATGAAATTAAAAAACAATTTAAATTCATGTTTGATCGTTACCAAGATATTATTGAGCGCCATAAAACAAGTGACTTGTCAGATTCTCAACCGACAAAAGGAAATATTGCTGGTGGTTTAACTACGATTGAAGAAAAAGCCTTAGGAAATATTCAGAAAATTGGGAAAAAATGCATGGTGGATGGGGTTTTAGATAAAGCAGAAGAACCTAAAACGAGTGGTTTACATTTTATGGACTCTTCTTCAGCAGCTGCAGAGATGGTTACTTTGTGCGCGGCGTCTGGTTTTGCTGCCCACTTTTTTCCTACAGGCCAAGGAAATGTTATTGGTAATCCAATTTTGCCTGTTATTAAGTTATGTGCCAATCCGAAGACTGTACGAACTATGTCTGAACACATTGATGTAGACGTATCTGGATTATTACGGCGTGAGGAAACCATGGATTCCGCTGGCGATAAGTTACTAGATTGCTTACTAAGAACTGCCAATGGTGAATTAACTGCGGCAGAAATTCTCGGTCATCGTGAATTTGTTTTAACTCGGTTGTATGAATCAGCGTAAAGAGTAATAGGAATTTTCAATGCGGGATTTAAATGCTTATGAAGAAGTAAAACAAAAAATAACCGAGGATATTGTCCGAGGTCGTTTCTTGATGGGAAAAGCACTACCTGCTGAAAAAGTTTTATCAAAAGAGTTCAATGTGTCTATTGGCACTTTAAGAAAAGCAGTAGATGAACTAGTAGCAGAAGGAGTAGTTGTTCGGCGACAAGGAATTGGAACTTTTATTGTTGAGCATAATTTAAAAAGATTACTATATTATTTTTTTCATGTTGTGCGCCATGATGCTGAGAAAAAGTTCCACCCTAAAGTTGTACTTGAATCATTCGATAGTGGATTAGCCAGCGCTGAGGAGGCAAGTAAATTAGCGATTAAAGTTGGTTCACCTGTCTGGCGTATCGTTAACTTACTTCAACTAGATGGTCATTGCGTCATGGTTGATCAAATCACTTTAGATAAAAAACGTTTTAAAAAGCTTTCTAAAGAGGAATTTATCAACCGAGAGGGAAGCATTTATCAGTTGTATCAGATTCAGCATGGTCAAGTTGTTATTAGAACAAGTGAGCGCTTAAGAGCTAGTCAAGCTAGTAAGCGTGTTTCTGATTTTATAGGAGTCAAGCCAGAGACTCCAGTATTAATAATCAGGCGAATTGCTTTGAATCTCAAAGATGAGCCGATTGAGTGGCGAGTATCGACTTTAAATACAAAACAACATGAATACTTTAGTGAATTAGTAGTTTAATTTTATAAATAATAATGGAGGAGCAATAAATGTCATCAGAACAAAAGAAAGTGCGAGTTGGTATTGTTGGTTTAGGACGTTGGGCGAAAGTATTAACTAAAGCATCAAAGCAATCTACCAAAATAGATATTGTTTGCGGATATAGTAGATCTGAAGAAAAAAGACTAGCATTTGAAAGTGAGATGGGAGTTCCTCCTGTAGCAAGTTTAGAAGAGATGCTTAATGATCCCACGATTAGTGGTGTCATTATTACAGTACCTAATGAACAGCATCGTTCAATTGCTGAAAAAGTAGCTGCCGCTAAAAAACATGTCTACACTGAAAAACCAATTGCTCATAATTTAGAGGATGGCTTACAGATTGCCGCCTTGGAAAAAAAATATGGTGTGACTGTTACTGTTGGTCATAGTGCTCGTTTGATGGCTGGGATTCGTATGATCAAACAGCGAATTGATGCTGGCGAGTTAGGTACTGTGGCATTTATAGAAGCAAACTTTTCAAATGAGCGCGCTTTAGAGTTGACACCGCAAACGTGGCGTTGGTACAAAGATAGGGCGCCTGGTGGCCCATTATCTCAATTAGCCATCCATCACTTTGATGTTGTGCACTATTTAGGTGGTTCAATGTTAGAGGTGAGTTCGGTAGCTTCTAAACTGTCGCCTGTTGGAGCCGAGGTAGATGACCAATCAATGACTACTATTCGCTTTGCGGATGGCAAACTAGGATATGTTGGCTCATGTTGGACTTCTCCTGGTGTTTTCTCAGTTAGAGTGTTTGGATCTAAAGGCCTGATGCATTATGAGATTGATTTTGGAACTTGGGATACCCCACATTTGTTACACCAAAGTTCAACTTTGTATATTCAGCGAGGTAAAGATGGATATGGTAAACGGGAAGAATTAGTTGTACCAGAAAGTGATATGTTCCGCGCAGAATTAGAAATGTTTGCTGATAGTTGTATTTCTGGAAAATCGCCTGAGTTATCAGCAGATAATGCAATTACCTCATTAGCAGTTGTCAATGCTGCCCTCAAGTCGATTGAGCGAAAAGGGCAGGCTGTGACATTAGCAGAAGTAATGGCTGATTTCAAAGGGTAATTACTTAAAGTCTTATTTTTAACTCGGTGAAGAATTCATAATCAATCTATTTGGAGTAACATCTGATGTCAAATTTACCTAGCCGTTATTTTTGGGAGTTAACTCAGCCTGAAATAGCGGAGCAATTTAAAAAGAATCCATTCGTTATTCTTCCGGCTGGTAGTGTTGAACAACATGGTCCACATTTACCAACTGGAACAGACATATTTGCATCCAATGTTATTGGCCACGCCGTTGCAGAACGTATGGATGGGATTGTTTTACCTGGTGGGCCTTTAGGTGTTACCCCAATGCATATGCCTTTCGAGGGCACGATTACTCTGAGCCCTGAAACCTATATGCGAGTTGTTGTCGAAACGTGTGTTTCAACTGCTAATCATGGCGCAAAATATCTGATGATTTTAAATTGGCATGAAGGGAATATTCCTTCACTCGCTATTGCTGCTGAGAAACTTCATCGTGAACATGGTATGACCGTATTAATTGTGCAGGCATGTTATGTTGCTGCTGAGTTATACGGTCATGACTGCGGAGGTCTCACGCACGGCGGCGAAATTGAGGCTCTAGCTGTTTTAGCGCATCGTCCTGATTTGGTTCACTTGGATAGAATAGATTACTCCTCAGATCACCAGCATGGTAGAAAATGGGATAAATTGCGTCGAACACATAGTTTTCAACCAGTTTTAAGAGATATTCGCACGATTGCTGCAACTGGTTGGTATGGATCTCCTCAACATGCAACAACAGAAAAGGGTTTGCGGATGTTAAATGATATTGCTGATGCAATCGCAAAAGAAGCGACCGAGTTATTTAAAATGTTGGACGAGGCTGAAGGCGGCACTGCTGAGATAAAGCATTTGAAAGTAGGCTAATCATGGCACAAGTAATATCGCAGGCAAATGCAAGGGACTTAGGTCTACCAGGGAGAAAATCACTTGAAATTATTTCTGGGGTCATGGGCGCGCAGGCAGCAACTTTACGATTAGTCGAGATTCCAGTTGCTAAGCCGGGCGAATCTCTTCGTGGGCCTCATTATCACACTAATTACGAAGAGTGTATTTATGTACTGTCTGGTCAAGGTTGTACTGAAACGGATGCGGACAAATATCCACTAACTGCGGGGGATACGATTTTAATACCCTCAGGTGAGGCTCATGTTACTCGCAATACCGGAACTGAGTCATTAATGCTGTTATGTTTTTTCCCAACGGCACAAGTAACTAATTTAGAAAGAAATCAAAAATAATGTCAAATCAAGTACTTTGCTTGCGTCCGGAAATTGACTTTACAAGAGTTGGTGCGCCAGCACCAAGTTCGTTGATCGTACACTATATGTCCCCTGATGATCCCCAGGTAAGTCAATTATTAAAAGAAGTAGGAGCTTTGGTTATTCCGGCAGTTGGTAAACCATTGCCAAAAGAATTATTTAAAAATTCAAGTATCAAAATAGTACAAGTGACTGGTGCTGGAGTGGACCGACTTGATCAAAATGCAATGAAGAGTTTTGGGATACCTGTAGCAAATATGCCAGGGGGTAGTAATCAAGCCGTAGCGGAATATGTTTTAACTAGCGCGCTGATTTTGTCAAGAAGACTGATGTGGTCAAGTCGTGAAATTCGTCAAGGGAACTATTCGACCTTCCGCACAAGAATGTTAACTGATAATTTAGCAGGCTTAGAGGGTCAAATGATTGGTTTAATTGGGTTAGGTGTGATTGGTTTAGCAGTTGCTAAAGCATTTTTACAATTTGGCTGTCACGTACGGTTTTATGATCCAGTTCCAAAAGATCTAGCTTTAGCAACAAAGTTGGGTATTGAATTAGTGTCTTTAGATCAAATTCTTCAACAATCGGACATCATTAGTTTGCACGTCCCTTTATTACCAGAAACTCGGGGCATGATTGGTGATGCGCAAATCCGTCAAATGAAACCTGGGACAATTCTCATTCAAGCCGCACGCGGAGGTATTGTCGATGAGATGTCATTAGCTGAGCATCTGCAAGCAGGCCATCTTGGTGGTGCAGCTGTTGACGTGTTTAGTGTTGAGCCAATAGCGAATGATAATCCTCTACTGTCTTTAACAGGTGATGCAAATGAAAAGCTTTTATTAACTCCTCATATTGCAGGTGTGTCCCGTCAATCCTTTACCAATTTATTTCGTGGAGCCTGGGAGAATGTTGAACGAGTAGTGGTTCAAGGAGAAAGTCCGAAGTATCAGGTTTTTTAACATAATTACGACTCGATAAAAATAAGGGGAATAAATGACCCGTCTATTACTTTTGGTTTTTTTAGGTTTTATTTTGGTGAGTAATGCTACATTCGCTCAGCGTTCAGTTAATCCGGATTCAGCAAGAGATTACCCAAATAGACCGATTCGTATGATACTACCCAACGCTCCTGGTAGTTCCAATGATGTTCTTGGACGGATATTTGCTACCAAACTTAGCGAGGTGATTGGACAGCCGGTGATTGTTGAAAATCAAGCTGGAGCTGCTGGCCTGATTGGAATGGAGATGGCGAAAACTGCTCCGCCGGATGGTTATACGATCATTTCAACATCGCCTGCAACCATGACGATCTTGCCTAATATTCGTAAGAAAATGAATTATGACCCATTAGTAGACTATCAGTTCATATCCTTATATGCAGTCTTACCAAATATGTTGGTAGTCAATCCAAGTTTACCGATTCAAACTGTTCAGGATTTAATTAAATACTGTAACGCCAATCCAGAAAAAGTTTATGTTGCTTCAGCAGGTCCTGGATCACAAAGTCACTTAGCTAGTTTACTGATGCAGGTAAACGCCAATTTCTCATCAATCCACGTTCCATATAAAGGTGGTGGAGCTTCTGTTCTAGCGGTGATGACGGGTGAGGCTCAGTGGACGATTACTCCGGCTTCCTCCGTATTAGGACATATTCGCAATGGTAAATTACGCGCTGTTGCTCATAGTCTCAGCCAAAGGTCACCATTGATGGGCGACATACCGACGGTGGCTGAGACGATTCCTGGATTTAGTTATAGCGGATGGAATGGAATTGTTATGCCTAAGGGGGTTCCAAATGCTATAGTCGAAAAATTTCGGAATTCGATGGTAAAGACTTTAAACATGACAGAGGTCAAAGATGTTCTTGGAAAGCAAGGTGCTGAGATTTTTACCAACACTCCAGAACAATTTCGTTCACTAGTTAAAGCCGAATTTGAAAGCACTGCTAAGGTTGTAAAGGTATCTAACTTCACGATTGATTAAATTTTGGCACAAAGCTATTTCTGAGGTTATAAAGAAATTGACAGCTAATTTAGAAAATTCAAATTGATTAGTTAGTAGGTATAGATAGATTATCAAAATGTTCTCTCTTTTAAAATAGTACTAAAAATTAAGCTAGATTTCGATTATTTATCTCTAAATCAAACTTCCATGACGATTAATTTATTTTTCACCATAACTGCAAAATATCAAAAGATAAAAATCTGGTTTAGCTTTCTTTTTCGAGTATTGCCTGGATTAATGCTGTGTTCTTTTTTGGCATTATTATCAATACAGTTGGGTGGAGTGCCTTGGTTAGCGATGCATGGGTTAAGTGCATTAACCATTGCGATCTTGCTAGGCATGTTCGTGGGAAATACTTTTCATCACCACTTCGCCTCAACTACAAGTACAGGTGTTGATTTCTCTAAAAAATATCTCCTTCGCCTGGGTATTATTTTTTATGGTTTACGTTTAACCACCCATGATATTGTAGAAGTGGGTCTAGCTGGCGTTGTTACGGATGCTGTCATCCTGTGCTCTACCTTTGGACTTGCTTATATTTTGGGTACGAGATTTTTTGGTCTTGATGAAAGAACAACAATCCTCATCGGAGCAGGAAGTTCCATTTGTGGTGCGGCCGCGGTATTGGCAACAGAACCCGTTGTAGAGGGACGGTCAGACCAAGTTGCCGTTGCCATTTCAACTGTGGTGGTGTTTGGAACTTTAGCCATGTTTTTATATCCAGCGCTCTATATCCTTAATCAACATGAACAAATTATCCTTTTTAGTACTAATCAATTTGGCGTTTATATCGGTTCAACGATCCATGAAGTAGCACAAGTTGTAGTTGCCGGAAATGCAATCGATTCAGCTGCAGCTGATACTGCAGTGATTACTAAAATGGTTAGGGTGATGATGCTTGCTCCATTTTTAGTTTTCATATCACTTTGGTTGAGCCGACGTAATATCAATAATCCAAAAGAAGCAAATAATTCATCGAAAATCATTATCCCCTGGTTTGCAGTTATTTTTATCGGTGTGGTACTTTTTAACTCTCTTCAACTATTACCTTCATCTTCGCAACCAATCACAACAGCAATAGACACATTTTTATTAGCTGTTGCCATGGCTGCATTAGGAATATCAACACAAATATCATCAATTAAAAAAGCTGGCATTCGACCACTTCTATTAGCTCTTATTTTGTTTATTTGGTTAGTTATTGGTGGAGCGTTCATCAATCGCTTTATTTTTATGTTATTTTAGAATTAAGGTAATATTGTTAAGCAGTATCTTCTTCAAGCTAGCAAATGGATGGATTAGTGTAGAAAAAGTGGCCTGAAATTTAACGAAGTTGGGATAAAAGCTCGACTTAGACTAATTACAAGCATTACAACTTGTAACCGTTGATAAATCAATTGACTTTTATTCCTAATAAGGAATTGTGGAGTCAATGTCGCCGTCCAACAGTAAACTACGGCTCGCATAGGGGAATTGCGTCCCTAACACGCAGTATGAACTGCCTAAGGGCGTAATTGACCTTAGGGGT
>CANFME010000040.1 GCA_947448305.1 Burkholderiaceae bacterium | reverse complement strand
TAAAATAATTTAGAATCATTGTATGAATATAGCCAGTTACCCCATTCCAGCCTTTGAAAGTAAGGTTTTACCACTAAACTTTACGGACAATCAACTTTTCAATGCTCTCCAAGCCCTTGAAAAACCTATGGTTTTTACTAACGGGGTATTCGATATTCTACATCGAGGTCACGTTACTTACCTTGCACAGGCAAAAAGTTTAGGTGCAAGTTTGGTCGTTGGAGTCAATGCAGATGTCTCTGTACGATTGTTGGGCAAGGGCGACGATAGACCTATTAATCCTGAAATGGATCGGATGGCGCTGTTAGCTTCTTTAGAGAGTGTAGATTTAGTTGTGCCGTTTTCTGAAAAAACACCGGTATCGTTGATTGCTCAAATTAGACCTGAAATTTATGTCAAAGGTGGTGATTACGATATTGAAACTTTAGAAGAAACTGCTCTCGTTCGAACCTGGGGTGGCTTAGCTTTTGCAATCCCATTTATTCATTTCAGTTCAACCACAAAATTACTAGAAAAAATTCGTATTTAGTTTTTCTGAGCAGCTTGCGTTTCGATTACCGTACTGACTTCACCACCTAAAGAAATCGAAGGAGTATTTTTGATCGCTTCCTGATTGAGCAGTCGTTCAGAAGAGTTCGTCGGCTCTAGCAAATGGTTAATTTGTGTGACAGCCCACGTAGGATTAATAACATTTACAAATACTAAAAGAGTGTTGATCAAAATAAGAATAACAAGAAACCATTTGACGAACTTCAAAGGCAAGACTCCATTTTATTTAGACGCCATGAGTTAATGCCAATCAAAATTAAATTTGATTCCTTCTTCATGGCAATCCCATTTATTATCGGCAACAAATACGATTCTAATAGGGGTGCATTTCCTCCCGTCAGCACAATGATCTCAATCTCTTTTATTTGAGTCAGCGCAAGCTGAATAGCGCCAATAGTAGACAGAATCACACCCATTCCGATTGCATCTTTGGTAGATTTACCCAACATAACTTCCGAACTCAATTGAGCTATTGTAGAGGCGTCATTGGCAGACATTTTAAAAAATTGATTTGAATTAAGTGTTGGTAAATTTGCCGTAGACTTTCCAAGGGACTGTAACATCAGGTCAAGACCTGGAATAATCCATCCGCCCATAAATATTGAACCGCTATGTAAGTAATCAATCGTGGTGGCAGTTCCTGAAGCTACAATTAAGGTGTTTTTATTAGGATACAGAGTTTTGGCTCCGAACATTCCAGCTAGTCGATCAGTACCAAGTTCTAATGGATTTTGATAATGGTTATGGAATGCTGGGATAGTGATATCCCCCGTTAAACGATAAAAATTTACGTTCGGAAAATAGTTTTGCCATATTTTTAAAAAATCTTGCTGAGCTACACAGGTACAGTAGATATTTTTGATTACCTGCTGTTGATTCGACATGAAAGTTGGGCTGAATTGCTCAATGATTTGCTCAACTAATTCAGTATTATTGATAACACCTTCTTGAAATATGGTGAATGCCTCTAAAGCATTGGTCTGCGTGGTAATCCACTTACTACGCGTATTACCAATATCAAGAAGTAAATCTAGTTCCATAACTTAACCAAGAGAGTTTCGTATTGAGATATTGCCATTATGAACGGTTTGAATTCCAATTGGCGTCTCTAATAATAATGCGCCATGAGTGTCCACCCCGATTATTTTTCCGCCTTGAATTATTTTTTCATTTTCAGTAACTACCACATCTCGCTCGTGATAAATATGAAAGTCGTTCCAATTTATAGCTTCAAAAACAAAACCTCGGTTAGTAAAGTCTTCTAAATCTTGGATGAGTTGTTGGGTAATCACTTTCCATAAAGTAAGCCTATCTAAAACTTTTTTATTTGGAATGCTGACTTGGTCTAAAGAACTCACTAAATAAGTACTATCAACGGGAGTATTTAAATCATTTAAATTAAGACCAATCCCAATAATGGTCCAAATGGGTTCAAATGCAGTTTTTTGACCACTTTCGATTAATACTCCACCTAACTTGGCATTGCCAAGGTAAAGGTCATTTGGCCACTTTAGGCCAAGCCCCAAGGATTTTAGATTCTCTAAATTAGTATTCCAATAATGGGCAATACTTTTTAAAATAGCTAGACCAACAACTAAACTTAATGGTTGTAATGTACGTAAACTTGTTTTAGCGTCAAAATAGTAAGCAAGTGAGAATGTTAAAGAGTTATTTTTTTCAGAAATCCAAGCATTTCCTCGACGACCTCGACCAGCAGTTTGATGGTTCGCTAGCCGACTTACAGGAAGAAGTAAGTCGTTACTTCGCCAACGATTCATTAAATCTTGGTTAGTAGAAAGTGTTTCGTTAACTTCTTCAAATAGGCATTCCATATATCAATGATAATGTAAGTATTGCAAGTAAAAATGTTCAAAAATACAACTAGTTCCCCTGGCGATAGCAAAACCCTTGCGCCTTTTTCATTGGTGAGACTCACCCTATGTGTGAATATCGCACTAATCATTTTTGCTAGCTTAACGCCATTTAATTTTGAATACGTCACTTTAGATCCATTTTCATGGATTACCGCACCTCTTCCTAAATATATCCCTCTTTTTGATGTAGAAGTAAATGTTTTGGGATATTTACCATTGGGCTTCTTAGCTGTTTTTGGGTTGTATCCAAGATGGGTCAAATGGTCTGCATTCCTATTGAGTTTGCTGTTTGGATTATTTTTGTCCGCTAGTTTAGAGTCAGCCCAATCCTTTTTGTCAACGAGAGTTGCTAACTTAACCGATTTTTATGCAAATGGTTTGGGAACGTTCATTGGTGCCCTATTGGCTATTACGATCAATCCTGTATGGTTATCACAGCATTGGGCAGGGCGCTTTAGAGAGGTTTTTTTTGGAAAAAATCAAGAGTATTTCCTGTTACTTGCAATCTTTCCTATAGCTCAAATTTTTCCTCAGAATGTATGGTTGGGTATGGGCGATTGGAACTTAAACTTTTTAAGAATATCGCCTTACTGGACAACAATTCTTAGTAATACGACACAGGAAGTTCTCATTGCAGCGCTTGCGGTAATCAGCACAAGCGCATTTATGATGAGTGGAATTCGTCGCCAAGCTCCTAAATTTAAAGTGATGCTTGGCATTATTCTGTTAAGTGCTTGCTTAAAAATAGCGATGTCAGAACTTCAATACGGCTCTTTTGACGTAAAACATTGGATTAGTCTTGCCAATCTAATGGGGATTGTAGTGGGCATTATGGTCGCGATAATCATACGGAATCATTCAAAATTTACCCATTGGATAGTTGCTTTCACCGGCTTTGTTTTGCTCTTAATTTTCGTCAATATATTGCCTCAAAATCCTTATTATTTGTCTCAAGTACAACTGCTTCCTCAAGGGCGCTTAACCCATTTTAATGGTCTGCTCGCGTGGTTAACGATGGTTTGGCCTTTGTTGGCAATCGTGGTCTTAATTAAGCAGTACAAAATTGTGCAAGTATCCTTTTCCCAGTCTTCAGAATAAGACACTAAACAGATATAATTGCCGAATGAGCCAATTCCAATACCACGCCTTCTTTTGTTTGAACCTTCGCAAGAATGGAGAAAATTCCTGTGAAAATCATTGTGCAACCGAAATGTTTGATTATGCGAAAAGCGAATGTAAGCGTTTAAACCTTAATGGGGTTGGAAAAGTCCGCGTCAATCGCGCTGGTTGCCTAGATCGATGTGATTTTGGTCCTGTAATGGTCGTTTATCCAGAGGGTATTTGGTATCAATTCGTTGACAAAGAAGACATCGATGAAATCATTCAAAGCCATTTTCTTAACGGTAAACCAGTAACAAGACTTATCTTAAGTGATACCTTGGCATGACTCTTCGTTCTATTGACCAACAGATTCCGATATCGATTGGCTATGCCCAGTCTAAAATTGAACTTCCTGAACAGTTATTGACAGATCCTCTCTACCCTATTAAAGGTGTTGCCATTGTGGCGCATCCACACCCTCTCATGGGTGGAACAATGGATAATAAGGTGGCGGTAACACTTGCAAAAGTACTCAATCAATTGGGTTTCGTAACGATTCGGTTTAATTTTCGGGGTGTTGGTCAGTCGACAGGTGTCCATGATCACGGCATCGGCGAAACGCAGGACTTGGAAGAAATCCTTGCGCAAGCTAGAACCTCGGCATTTTGGGGGAAGATTCCAGAACTTCAATCCTTCCCTTGGATAAGTCAAATCTCTAAATTACCCTATGTGTTAGCTGGTTTTTCATTTGGCACCTATGTCAGTAGTAATTTAGTAGCAAAGTTACAGGATGATTTTCCACAACGGTTAATCTTAGTAGGTACTGCCTGTGGTAAGTGGGATGTACCCAAGGTTCCAGCTAATTCGATCATTATTCATGGCGAATTAGATGAAACTATTTTATTAAATGATGTGTTCGAGTGGGCCAGACCGCAAGAATTATTAGTTCAAGTCGTTCCTGGAGCAGATCATTTTTTTCACCGCAAATTACATTGCATTAGACAGGCTATTGTTGCGGCCTGGAATGGAGTAGAAAATGGACACTAATATACATAATGAGTCTTTAATTAAGTACCCTTGTATCTTTCCTATAAAAGTGATGGGTAAAAATCATCCTGATTTTAAATCAGCCGTTGCGATGGTTTGCAGGGAGTTTGATCCACAATTTAAATTGTCAGAAGTTGAAGAGCGCAATTCGAAAGCGAATAATTATCTAGGATTAACAGTAAACATTAACGCAACTAGCCGAGAGCAATTAGACGAAATTTACCGAACTTTGTCGACCCATCCTTTAGTTAGCGTAGTTTTATAAGTTATGACAAGTAATGCCGTAGAAGTGAAATATCTTGGTTTACAAGATTATTTAACTACCTATGAGGCGATGAAAGTCTTTACGAAGGAACGGACGGAGTCCACAAAAGATCAAATTTGGGTATTGGAGCATCCATCCGTTTTTACTTTAGGTTTAGCGGGCGAAAACAAGCACTTACTCGATCAGAATTCTGGGATCCCCCTAGTGCCTGTAGATCGCGGTGGCCAAATTACTTACCATGGACCAGGACAATTAGTTGTTTATTTATTATTAAATTTAAAGCGACAAAACCTTTACGTACGGGAATTTGTTAATAAAATCGAACAGGCTGTGATTGATACCCTAGCGCAATTAGACGTTCATGCAGAGAGAAAATCAGGGGCGCCGGGTATTTATTTAAATGATAAAAATAGTGGGTATGAACATTTATCAGGGGCGAAAATAGCAGCTTTAGGCTTAAAAATTACCAAACAGTGTTCATATCATGGCTTGTCCCTCAATGTGAGGATGGATTTAAAACCGTTTGAAATGATTAACCCTTGTGGTTATGAGGGCTTACAAACAGTTGATTTAGCAACACTAAATAAGAATGTCACTATTTTGGAAGTTTCTGATACATTAATTAAACAACTTAATAGACAATTGCAGCAACATGCCTAAGGCGTAAAGAATAGAATAACTTTATGAGTGAAAAAATAAATACTGAACTTGCTTACGATCCTTCTAAAAAGCAAAAATCTGCAGAGAAGACTTCCCGCATCCCAATTAAGATCATTCCAATTGATCAAGTATTAAAAAAACCGGATTGGATTCGAGTTCGGGCAAGCTCTGGAAACTCTAGATTTACCGAGATTAAAAAAATTCTCAGAGAGAATCAATTAGTCACGGTTTGTGAAGAAGCGAGTTGCCCTAACATTGGTGAATGCTTTGGAAAAGGTACTGCGACGTTCATGATTATGGGCGAAAAATGTACTAGAAGATGCCCATTTTGTGATGTTGGACATGGCAGACCGGATCCCTTAGATGAAAATGAGCCAATGAATTTGGCGAAAACCATTGCTGCGTTAAAGCTTAACTATGTTGTGATTACAAGCGTTGACCGAGATGACCTGCGCGATGGCGGTGCGAAGCATTTTGTGTCATGTATTCAGAACACCAAAGATTTATCCCCTAACACCAAAGTAGAAGTGCTAGTCCCTGACTTCAGAGGGCGATTAGAAAAAGCGTTAGAAATTTTTGGCTCAAACAATGGTTTGGGTTTGCCTGATGTAATGAACCATAATTTAGAGACGGTTCCCCGTCTTTATAAAGAGGCGAGACCTGGAGCAGATTATTTGCACTCCCTAAAATTATTAAAAGACTTTAAAGAGATGTATCCCAATATCCCAACCAAAAGTGGTTTGATGGTGGGACTTGGTGAGACCGACGAGGAAATTTTAGAAGTGATGCGCGATATGAGGGAGCATCAAATTGATATGTTAACTATTGGGCAGTATCTATCTCCATCAAGTCATCACTTGCCAGTTAGGAGATATGTCCACCCTGATACTTTCAAGATGTTTGAGCAAGAGGCGATCAAAATGGGGTTCAGTCATGCTGCAGTTGGGGCTATGGTCAGATCTAGTTATCACGCAGATCAACAAGCTCATGAAGCTGGCGTTATTTGATAAGTCTTTCCATGAAAAAACTAACCGCTTTATTATTGTTAAGTATTTTATTTGCTTGCACAGCTACTTTTAATTGGCGAGAAATACGATCCGATGAGCAGGGATATTCAGCACTATTCCCAGCAAAAACAACCTTTGAACAAAAGCAGTTTCCTTTTAAAGATCGTCCCATCGATATTTCGCTGGAAGTGTCCAATGCTGGTGAGGCTATATTTGCTATTAGCACTTTAAAACTGGATGAAAAAAATACTTCAAGTGATGAATTACTAGCAGCGATGCAGAACAACGCGCAAAAGAGTATTGCTAATCAGACTGCCCCTGAACTATTGAAAGCAAGCTTCACATTGGCCGGAGAAGGGAACTCCAAAGTGATTGGAGAAGGTTACCAATTGAATGGTGTTGGACCCGATGCAATACACCGAATATATTGGGTGTATTGGGTCAAGCGCTCAGATAATAATCAAATTACACGTTTGTATCAGTTGACAGCTATTAAGTCTTTTAAGCAAAAACCCACGGAAAAACAGTCAAATGAAGTTACCGAGCAATTCTCAACATTCCTCGGTGGATTTAAGCCTTATTGAGATCTGCTTATTAAGCGAAAAATGAGTGGTTTGACCACTCAAAGAGCTTTTAGTTAGAGAGTTGCTTCGCTTCCAAAACGGCAATTTTAGCTTCTAACTCTTCTAATTTTGCGCGTGTCTTGGCAAGTACTTGAACTTGTATATCAAATTCTTCGCGTGTGACTAGGTCCATCTTCTGGAAACCCTGTTGCATTAAACCTTTAACGTTTTTTTCAATATCTTTAGCTGGTGACTGTGCTACAGCATCAGAAACCTTTTTTTGAACATCTTCAGCCATGGATTGGAATTTTTTAAAGAAATCAGTATTGCTCATAAGAATTTTCCATTAATTGAGAATTACTAATCATAAACTGATTACGAGACTTTTGTGTGAAGCATAAATTCACCAATTTGGTGCTAAATTTTACCTCATGCAACATATTAGTGAATGATCTATGGGCCGACCTTCACCATTTTGTAAGAATAGAGTTAAGAAAAGTAAGTCTTCTTTATTTGTAACTTTATTAACTTAACTGAATTGGAATTAATTTTATGAAAAACAAACTTTTAGCTTTAAGTGCAATTTCTGCAGCATGTTTAATGACGATGTCTACTGCGATGGCAGCAGATGAGCCTGCAGTAGCAGCTGACCCAGGTCCTATCACTGCAAACGTAACTTTAGCAAGTGAGTACCGTTACCGTGGTATCGCTCAAACAAATTCAAAGCCAGCAATTCAAGGTGGTTTTGATTACGCTCACGAAAGTGGTTTTTATGTCGGTAACTGGAATTCAAACATTAGCTGGTTAAGTGATGCAGCTCCTGGCTCATCAGCACCAATCGAAATGGATTTTTACGGTGGATACAAAAAAGAAGTTGCTGAAGGCTTAACTTTGGACGGCGGTATTCTTCAATATTACTATCCAACATCAAACTATCCAAGTGCTTTAACTAACCCAAATACAACCGAGTTATATATTGCTGCTACATATAGCTTTGCAACCTTAAAGTATTCTTATGCAGTGTCTGATTTGTTCGGTTTTGCAGGTAGCAAAGGATCTGGATATATTGATTTAGCTTTAAATTACGATACTGGCGTAGAAGGTATTGTTCTAAATGGCCACGTTGGTTATCAAAAAGTTGCTGGTTCAGCAAATCCTAATGCTTCATACACAGACTGGAAAGTCGGTTTAACTAAAGATTTAGGTCACGGTATGAACGTAGCAGTTGCATACATTGGTACCAATGCAGACGGTACAGTGTATGTTTCACCAACTGGTCAAAACTTAGGCCGTGGTACAGGCTTCATTTCTTTCACAAAAGCATTTTAATTTAATCATCCAAGGATGAGGAGAGCTATATGAAACTAATCATAGCAATTATTAAACCCTTCAAATTGGACGAAGTCCGTGAAGCACTAGCAGGTGTTGGTGTTTCTGGAATTACCGTCACTGAAGTAAAGGGCTTTGGACGTCAAAAGGGTCACACAGAACTATATCGTGGTGCTGAATACGTAGTTGATTTCTTGCCCAAGGTAAGAGTTGATGCAGTAGTGAGCGATGATTTAGTTGATCGCGCTATCGAAGTAATTGAAACTGCTGCACGTACAGGAAAAATTGGCGACGGTAAGATTTTCGTTACACCTATTGAGCAAGTTGTGCGTATTCGTACCGGTGAAACCGGTGCGGCAGCACTATAAAAGGAGTTTAAAATGACTAATTGGATTAAAAAAATCGTGGCCGTGAGCGCGGTATTAGTAAGTTTGGGAGCAGCTTCATTACTCCCAACTACTAATGTGTTCGCAGAAGAAAAAGCAGTTGCCGCAGCACCTGCTGCTGCCGCTGCTGCTCCTGCAGCAGCTGAGCCAGCTGCCCCAGCACCTGTTCCAAATAAAGGTGACACAGCATGGTTGTTGACATGTACCGCTCTCGTAATTCTGATGACTGTCCCAGCGTTAGGCTTATTTTACGGTGGTCTAGTGCGTAAGAAAAACATGCTTTCAGTGTTGATGCAGTGCTTTGTTGTGTTTTCATTAATTATGGTTCTTTGGGCTATATATGGATACAGCTTGGCATTTACAGAAGGTAATGCATTCTTTGGTGGATTTGATCGTCTCTTCCTATCAGGTATAACCCCTGATTCCGTTGCAGCGACTTTCTCTAAAGGTGTAGTTGTTCCAGAATTAGCATACATGGTGTTCCAAGCTGCATTTGCTGCCATTACAGTATGTTTGATCATCGGTGCGTTTGTAGAGCGTATCAAGTTTTCTGCAGTATTACTCTTTGCAGTTCTCTGGTTCACATTCAGCTACTTACCTATCGCTCACATGGTATGGTTCTGGTCTGGTCCTGATGCCTATACTGACGCTGCTGCTGCTGAAAAAGCAACTGCTGTGGCTGGTTGGTTGTTCCAAAAAGGCGCTTTAGACTTTGCTGGCGGTACTGTAGTTCATATCAACGCAGCGGTTGCTGGTTTGGTAGGAGCGTTTGTTGTTGGCAAGAGAATTGGTTACGGCAAGGAAGCATTTAAGCCGCATAGTCTTACATTGACGATGGTTGGTGCTTCATTATTGTGGGTAGGTTGGTTTGGATTTAATGCTGGATCAGCATTAGAGGCAAACGGTAGTGCAGCCTTAGCCTTTGCAAACACTTTAATGGCAACAGCTGCAGCAGTAATGTCTTGGATCCTTGCTGAGTGGGCATTAAAAGGCAAACCATCTATGTTGGGCGCCGCTTCAGGAGCTGTAGCAGGTTTAGTTGCAGTGACTCCAGCTGCTGGTTACGTTGGTGTGATGGGCGCACTTATCATCGGCTTAATTGCTGGTGCAATCTGCTTGTGGGGTGTTAGTGGCCTAAAGAGACTGATTGGTGCTGACGACAGCTTAGATGTATTCGGTGTACACGGCGTTGGTGGTATTACTGGAGCGTTGTTGACTGGTGTATTCGCATCACCATCACTCGGTGGTACCGGTATTTATGACTACGTAGCTAATGCAGTTGCTCCTGATTATTCAATTATCGATCAAGTAATCATTCAGGCTACTGCAGTGGGCACAACAATTGTTGTATCAGGTGTTGTTGCTTTCCTCAGCTACAAGATTGTGGATATGATTGTTGGTCTACGTGTAACAGAAGAAGAAGAACGTGAAGGTTTAGATATTAGTTCACACGGCGAAACTGCCTACGAAATGTAATTTATAGTAAGTTTTAGTAGGTAATTTGATAGGGTACTGACGAAAGTTAGTGCCCTATTTTCATTGGAAAAGAAAAAAAACTTAAAATGATCAATTAAATATGAAAAATTACTTACAATAGACTTATGGTCCCACATTTAATTACAGCTTTAAACGGCCCTCTACTCGAACTTGAAAGAAAAGTTTTAGAGGCTACACCAACGATTGAGCGTTGGTTCCGCTTAGAATGGCAAGAACACACTCCGCCCTTTTATTGTTCAGTCGATTTAAGAAATTCAGGTTTTAAATTAGCTCCTGTTGACACGAATTTATTTCCAGGAGGATTTAATAATCTTTCTCCTGAAATGCTACCGCTAGCAGTTCAAGCAGCGATGGCTGCAATCGAGAAAATTTGCCCTGAAGCTCGAAACTTACTCTTGATTCCAGAGCGTCACACAAGAAACGTATTTTATTTACAAAATGTGGCAAGACTGGTTTCTATTTTGCGCCAAACAGGTCTGAATGTCCGACTAGGAACTCTTTCTGAAGAAATAAAGAAAACGACGGTCGTTGATTTACCTGATGGGCAAAGGTTAACACTAGAGCCTTTAGCTCGAATTGGACTAAAAGGTAGAAGATTGGGTCTTAAAGACTTTGATCCTTGTTCGATACTATTGAATAATGATTTATCAGCTGGTGTTCCAGATATCTTAAAAAATATTCACGAGCAGTATGTATTGCCACCACTGCATGCAGGTTGGGGTACCCGTAGAAAATCTCAACATTTTGCTTGTTATGATGATGTCGTTAAAAAATTCGCTAAAGCAATTGATATTGATCCTTGGGTTTTAAATCCTTATTTTGCTTCTGTAAAAAATGTCGACTTTAATGCTAGAGTCGGCGAAGAAGAGTTGCAAGAAACGGCCGCAGCACTTCTCAAGAAAGTAGCAAAAAAATATAAACAAATGGGGATTAAAGAAAAACCCTATTTAGTAGTCAAGCCAGATGCCGGCACATACGGAATGGGTATTATGACTATTCATGACGCCAGCGAGTTGAAAGATCTCAATCGTCGCGAACGCAATAAAATGAGTGTCATTAAAGAAGGCCTTGAAGTTTCTGACGTGATTATTCAAGAAGGTGTCCACACCTTTGAGAAAGTCAATGAGGCGGTGGCTGAGCCTGTAGTGTATATGATTGATCGATATGTTATTGGTGGGTTTTATCGAGTTCATACTGGTCGTGGTCCCGATGAAAGTTTAAATGCACCTGGCATGCATTTTGTACCCTTAGCCTTTGAACAAAACGCGATCCCTGATATTACAGCAAAACCAGGATGCGCTGTACCAAATCGATTTTATTTGTATGGAGTTGTGGCTCGACTTGCCTTACTTGCAGCATCGCTTGAATTAGAACGAACTGATCCAGATAGAGAATAAAAAATGAGATTTTTATTCATTGCTGACCCTTTGGAGTATTTTAAGCCAAAGAAGGACTCAACATTAGCGATGATGGCTGCGGCGCAAAAAGCTGGCCATGAAATCTATTATGCTTGGTCAGAGTCACTTGTATCTTTTGATGCAAAGGTTACGGCTCAAGTTGTAAAAATCAGCGTAGACAAATCATCCCCTAATTGGTTTACAAAACACCAGGAGAGCCGTGAAAGTCTTTGTGATTTTGATGCGGTACTAATGCGTCAGGATCCTCCCTTTTCTTCAGAGTATCTAGCCAACACCCTGCTTCTATCTCAAGCAGTTCGATTAGGTGCTAAGGTGTTTAATGCACCTAATGCATTAAGAGATCATTCTGAAAAAATCGCAATATTGGAGTTTCCTGAATTAATTGCACCAACGACCATCACTAGAGATCTTTCGGTGATTAGAGAGTTCCATCAACTCCACAAAGACATCATCATTAAGCCACTAGACGGTATGGGTGGCATGGGCGTTTTTAGGGTTGGTATGGATGGGCTAAATCTTGGCAGCATTGTCGAAACCCTAGGGAATAATGGTACCCGCGCACTGATGGTACAAAGATATATTCCTGAAATTAAAGATGGTGATAACCGTATATTAATTATTGATGGAGAACCTATTCCTTATTTATTGGCACGAATTCCTCAAGTTGGTGATATTAGAGGAAACTTAGCTGCCGGTGGTAAAGGAGTGGCTAGACTCTTAACTGATAATGAGATATCAATTGCAAAAAAAATTGGTGGCAAATTAGCCAGTCGAGGATTATTTTTGATAGGAATTGATATGATTGGTTCATACTTAACTGAAATCAATGTAACAAGTCCAACCTGTTTTGTCGAAATCTTTGAACAAACTGGTTATGATGTCGCTTCAACTTTTATTGGAGCTTTAGAAAAGCGAATTTTGGAAAGCTAATATGGCTGGTATTTTAATTGTCGCTCACACACCAATTGCTTCGGCAATGTTGGATTTTTTGGACCATATTTATGGTTCAATCCCAGATAAAATTCAAGCGCTAGATATTCCTGCGCATGAAGATACTAAAATTTCTACCCAAAGATTAAAAATCGCTATAGAGATGGTTTCAGATAGTAAACAAGTCTTAATCATTACCGATATATTAGGCGCAACTCCTGCCAATGTGGCTGGTAAGTTTGCGCTAAACGATACAGAAAATCAAGTGATGGTTATTACAGGTCTTAATCTTTCGATGTTACTGAGAGCTGTTAGTCATCGCCATGAACCGCTTGAACAAATTGTTGAAAAAGCGATTCAGGGTGGCACCCAAGGTGTAGTGAAGATTAGAACTACATCGCAGATGACGATCTAAATACACATTCAAAAATATGCAATCACAGACAGTAAAAATCATTAATCAATTGGGGCTTCATGCCAGAGCATCAGCTAAATTGACCAAATTAGCTAGTGAATTTCCTTGCGAAATTTTTATTGAAAGAAAAGGAAGAAAAGTTAACGCCAAAAGTATTATGGGAGTGATGATGTTAGCGGCAGGAATTGGTAGTGATGTTCAACTAGAAACATCAGGAGATCAAGAACAAGAAGCAATGGTTGCGCTTGTTGCGCTGATTAACGATAAGTTTGGTGAGGGCCAATAATGAGCTTTACATTGCATGGTTTATCGGTCTCCCAAGGGGTGGCAATTGGCCGTGCTTTAACTATTTCTGCAGCTTCGTTAGAAGTAAATCACCAATTTATTCCAGAAGATCAATGTTTGCTTGAAGTTGATCGACTAAAAAATGCTTTTTATAAAGCACAAGAAGAGTTAAAAAAACTCAAAGATAGTTTGCCTGAGAACTCTCCAGAAGAGATGGCGGCATTTTTAGATGTGCATCGATTTATCCTTGAAGATAAAGATTTACAGAAAAAACCAACAGAGCTCATCTTAAAAAGAAAATATAACGCTGCTTGGGCATTAACTACGGCCCTAGATGATCTATTGGCCGAGTTTGATGAAATCGACGACCCCTATTTAAAAGAGAGAGGCGCAGATTTTCGACAAGTGATAGAACGCGTATTGGTAGCACTCCAAGAAGATACTAGACCAATATTAACGAATCAAATTGATCTAGATCGAGCTAGTTCTGAAGTCATTATTGTTGCTCAGGATATCGCGCCGCATGACATGATGCACTTTAAGGAATTTAATTTTTGTGGGTTCGTTACTGATTTTGGAGGACGCAACTCACATACAGCCATTGTTGCTAGAAGCTTAGATATTCCGGCAGCAGTAGGGGTTAAATTAGCAAGTCAAATGATCCAAGAAGATGAGTGGATTATTGTTGATGGTGATCGCGGCATCGTCATTGTGAATCCGTCTGAAATCATATTAGATGAGTACCGTCATCGTCAGGCTGAATTAAAACTAGCCAAAGACAAACTTGAGCAACTAAAGTACACGCAAACTAAAACTTTAGATGGAGTGCAAATCAACTTGATGGCTAACATCGAAATGCCAGAAGATGCACAAGAGGCATTAGAGAGGGGAGCCCTTGGGATTGGTTTATTCCGTTCAGAATTTTTATTTATGAATCGTGGCGGCAAATTGCCAAATGAAGAAGAACAATATATCGCTTACTCCCAAACTATTGAAACTATGCAAGGGTTGCCTGTCAATATTAGAACGATTGATATTGGGGCAGATAAAAACCTTGGGAATGATGAAAATAATGTAACGAGTGATATTTCTCCATTAGGTCTTCGGGGTATTCGTTGGTCCTTGTCGGAGCCAGAGATTTTTCTAACCCAGTTAAGAGCCATTCTTAGAGCGTCAGCTCATGGTAAAACGCAAATAATGATTCCAATGCTTGCTCAAACGCATGAAATCGATCTGACTCTTAATCTAATTGCACAAGCAAAAAAGCAATTAGAGGAACGTGGAATCGCCTTTGATCCTAATATTAAGATTGGGGCAATGATTGAATTGCCAGCCGCTGCATTGACCCTACCAATGTTTTTAAGTCGTTTTGATTTTTTATCGATTGGTACGAACGATTTAATTCAATATACCTTGGGTATTGATCGTACAGATAATACGGTAGCCAATCTGTATGATCCTCTACACCCCGCGATTATTCAATTAATCGCTAAAATTATTAGTGAGGCAAATGAATACAACACTTCTATTTCAGTTTGTGGTGAGATGGCAGGGGATGCAAAATTAACGAAATTACTTTTAGCGATGGGGCTAAAAGATTTTTCGATGCATGCAAATCAAATATTAGTTGTAAAGAGAGAAATCTTAAAGTCGAATACTTTGAAATTAAAAGCACGATTACCTAAAATATTGCAAACCTATAACCCAGAAACAATCAAAGAACTCGTTGAGAAGCTTTAATTCTTTTTTGGATTGCAAACCTTACAAGTAGTATTTCGCGGAATTTTGATCTGAGAGAAGTCAGACCGCTTGGCATCCCATAAACCTAATTTACCAACCATATTACTGCCAAAACCCACTAATATTTGTAATGCATTGGCTGCTTGAATTGAACCGATAATTCCCACTAAGGGAGAAAAAACGCCCATTTGAGAACAGCGAACTTCTTCAAAAATCTCTTCAGGAGAAAAAAGACAAGCGTAACAAGGCGAGTGTTCTAGGCGACTATCAAACACACTAAATTGACCATCAAATTGCAGAGCTGCGCCAAATACAAGGGGCTTTTTGAAGTTAACGCAAATTCGATTGACTAACTGCCTTGTATTGAAATTATCAGAGCAGTCAATTACCACATTTACCTGACCAATAATTCGGTTTAGAAATTCTTCATCAGCACGAAGAGCGTAAGCATTGACTTGAACTTTTGGATTTAATTGCTTTAAAAAAGATTTTGCGGCGTCGACTTTATTGTTGCCGATATTTTGAGCGGAATAAATAACTTGCCGTTGCAAGTTCGTCAGATCAACCGTGTCGTCATCAACTATTGAGATGGTACCAACACCTGACGCCGCCAGATAAGGAGCACAGGCTGCTCCAAGACCTCCAGCACCAATCAACAGCACATGGGAGTTGTTAAGCGCTTCAACTCCCTCTATACCTATATCATCAAGCAGAATATGCCTTGAATACCTTAGTAACTCTTGGTCATCCATCATCAGGCTTTAATAAAAATTATTCTAGCTTTGATTTTGATTTAATTACTTCACGACCAGTAAGGAATGCTCTTGCTTGGGAAAGCATAAAATCCTCCTCAGAACCAAACTCAGGAAACTTTTTAGCCTTTTCACGAGCACGATCTTCAGGAGTCATGTTGGCATTTTTTTCTTCTAATGCTTGTAATTCTGCCATCCGACGCTTTTCACGATCACTCATTAATTGATCTTCAGCTTTTTGTTTGTTCTTTAAATGATTTTCACTGTCAATTTCACGAGTTACTAAAACATCAAATGGATCTCCATCTGCATTTTGATCAACGGCTATATCTGGTTTAATTCCATATGCTTGAATGGATTTACCATTTGGAGTGTAGTAGTAGGCCGTAGTGATTTTTAATGCAGTATCTGCTGTTATCTGACGAACGGTTTGAACAGAACCTTTACCAAAGGTTGTTTTGCCCATAATCGTCGCCCGTTTGTAATCTTGCAAAGCGCCAGAAACGATTTCGGAGGCTGAAGCAGAATAGGCATTAGTTAAAACCACTAAAGGAATTTTCTTAAAAATGGCAGGTACGTTTGCTAAAGCATCATTGGACTCTGAGAGTCGATAGTTGTCAGGATCTGCTTTATAGACTAACTTGCTTGCTTGAGATTGGCCTTTAGTGGAAACAATCTCAACACTCGGTGGTAAAAAAGCAGCTGAGACACCAACAGCACCTTGTAAAATGCCGCCCCCATTGTTTCTTAGGTCTAAAACTACGCCTTTAAGGTTGGGGTTTTTTTGATATGCTTCCGTTAGTCTTCTTGCTAAATCAGGAACGGTTCTTTCTTGAAAGCTAGTGATTCTGACCCATAAAATATTATCATCAAAAATTTTAGCTTTCACAGATTGAACTTTGATTTCTGCGCGAGTCAGTGTGACGGGGAATGATCTATCTTCAGATTTTCTTAAAATCATCAGAGTAATCTTTGTACCAGGCTCCCCACGCATTTTCCGAACCGCTTGGTCTAAAGTCAAACCGCGCACTGGCTTATCATCTAATCGTGTAATTAAGTCACCTGCTTGTAAGCCTGCTTTTGCGGCAGGAGTATCTTCAATCGGATTCATCACTTTGACTAATCCATCTTCTGAAGAAATCTCAATACCTAAACCTGCAAAGCGACCTTGAGTTTGCTCTTGCATATCAGAGAATTCTTTAGTATCAAGAAAAGCTGAGTGGGGATCTAAACTACCAACCATACCTTTTACTGCATCGGTAAGTAATTTTTTATCATCAATCGGTTCAACGTATTCTCTCTTGATACTACCAAATACTGTTGATAGTAGTCTGAGTTCTTCAAGCGGAAGCGATGCACTTTGCTGCGCAGTTGCAGTTAATTGCCAAGTTATCACTACGCCAGTTAAAACACCACTAACAATGAGAAGACAATTTTTAAAAATTTGTTGCATATTGTTTAGTCCAAGAAGTAGTGACGAATAGGTTTTAAATTATCGTCTAATTCATAAATAAGCGGTTTGCCATTAGGAATATTAATTTCCATAATATCCTCATCCGAGATTTCACTCAAATATTTCATCAAAGCACGGATACTATTACCATGAGCAGCAATAATTGGCCTTTTACCAGCCATTAATGCGGGAGCGATTGACTCATTCCATAAAGGAAGTACACGGTGTACCGTATCCTTTAAACACTCACCTCTCGGAATATCCTCCTTATTCAGTTTTGCGTACCTTGGATCATTAAATGAGTTCCTCTCATCATTGAGCTCTAACTCTGGTGGTCGAACATCATAGGATCTGCGCCAAATATGAACTTGTTCAGCACCGTACTGTTCTGCGGTCTCAGCTTTATTCAGTCCAGCTAAAGCACCATAGTGACGCTCATTCAGTCTCCAGCTATGAACAGTCGGAATCCACATTAAGTTCATTTCTTTTTGAACTAACCAAAGTGTTTCAATAGCCCTTCTAAGAACAGAGGTATAGGCTACATCAAATGTAAAGCCAGCACTTAAAAGTTTTTTACCAGATTCTGTGGCTTGATCGATACCCGTTTGAGTTAAATCAACATCGACCCAACCAGTAAAACGATTTTCAAGATTCCAAGCAGATTCACCATGACGAATAAGTACTAACTGTTTCATATACACACTCTTTATATATAATTGAGAAATGGAATTCATTTTAAATACAAACAACCTTATTTTACTATCCATGATGCTTGTTAGTGGAGGCATGCTTCTTGCGCCTTTAATACCTGGCCTCATTCATGGTGGTAATTCTGTCAACCCAACCGCAGCGACTCTTCTCATCAATCGTAGCAAAGCAATAGTGATTGATGTTAGAACAGCTGAAGAATTTGCTAAGGGGCATTTAGCAAGATCAAAAAATATTGTTATAAATCAGCTACCTAGTGATTTAGAATCCTTGAAAATTGCAAAAAACTTGCCTATAATCCTAGTCTGTGACACAGGCACACGTTCCTCTAGCATGATCCAAAAAATCAAGGCCGCAGGATATGCTGAGGTATTTAATTTAGAGGGTGGTATTAAAGCTTGGAATCTAGCTGGTTTGCCTCTTGTTAAATAATTTCATATTTGGAGTAGAAAATGGCTAATGTTTTAATGTATAGTTCGCAAGTTTGCCCTTATTGCAGAATGGCTGAAAAGTTACTAGCAACTAAAGGTATAACTGAAATTGAAAAAGTCATGATTGATCTAGATCCGACAAAAAGAGATGAGATGATGCAAAAAACCGGTCGTCGTACGGTGCCACAAATATATATTGGTGACGTGCATGTAGGCGGTTTTGATGATTTGTCAGCTTTGGATAAAGCTGGCGGTCTTGATAAGTTACTTCAACAATAACAACCCTAATTGGAAAAGAAAATGGCAGAAAATCAAGCTAACAACTCAGAAAATGCGGCAGAAGCAAATGGTCCTATTTTTCAAATTCAACGTGTCTATTTAAAAGATATCTCTTTAGAACAGCCAAATGCACCACAAATTTTCTTGGCTCAAGGTGAACCACAAGTTCAAATTCAGATCGATATCCAAACTACAGCCTTAAATGAAGGCGTATTCCAAGTAGTAGTTATTGGTAATGTAACAACAACTGTTGATGAAAAAGTACTTTTCCTAATTGAAGCCCAACAGGCAGGTATTTTTGAACTCAGAAACATTCCTGCAGAGCAACTAGATCCAATGCTCGGTATTGCATGTCCAACAATTTTGTATCCTTACCTAAGATCTAACATTGCTGATTTAATTGGTCGTGGCGGATTCCAGCCGATTCATTTAACTGAAATTAACTTCCATCAGTTATACGAACAGCGTATGCAGAGAATTGCTGAAGCCGAAAAAGCTGCTACGGCAACTGGAAACGCATTACCTAATTAATTCCTTAACGGAATTTATAAAGAATAACCCAGGCAAATGAACGTAACTATTCTTGGTGGCGGTGCCTGGGGAACCGCTATTGCTATCCATTTAGCAAAATACCAAAGCCAGATACCGAACACAAAGATCACTTTATGGGTTCGTGACGCTAGCAAAGCTAAAGAGATCCTTGAAACGCGCAAAAATGCACAATATCTTCCAAGCATTGAATTACCTCCAAATTTAAACATTACAAGTGACTGGGACACGGCAGTAGGTCAAGCAATGACTAGTAAAGATTTAATCGTCATTGCTACACCGCTATCAGCTTTGGCGGAAATAGCTGAACAGTTATGCAGGCGCACTTTAGAAAATAACCAAGTTATCCAACATTGGCTTTGGTTGTGTAAAGGAATTGAAGCTAATTCTGGTAAGTTGCCTCATGAGATTGTGGAGAAGGTACTCGAGACACAGGGGCAGACTGACGCTATTCATTACGGTGTTTTATCAGGACCGAGCTTTGCCAAAGAAGTGGCTCAGGGACTGCCGTGCGCATTAACAGTGGCAAGTCAATTTAACGATCTTAACGAGATGACCCAAACACTCTTTCATCAAAAATCAATGCGGATATATGTAACTGACGATGTCACTGGAGTTGAACTGGGCGGTGCAATTAAAAACGTTTTAGCAATTGCTACTGGAATTGCCGATGGATTAGAGCTTGGTTTAAATGCTAGAGCGGCATTGATTACCCGTGGAATGAATGAGATGAGCCGGATAGGAATTGCCATGGGCGCAAAAATGGAAACCTTTTTAGGGTTAGCAGGACTAGGGGATCTGATATTAACGGCAACTGGTGAATTATCAAGGAATCGTAAGGTTGGACTTGAGCTAGCAAAAAACCATTCTTTAGAGGAAATTCTCAATCAGCTAGGGCACGTCGCTGAAGGCGTTCGATGTGCACAAGCGATTGAGCGACTTGCGCAAAAATTCCACGTTGAAACCCCGATTATTAGTGCGGTATGCGATATTTTATTCAGAGATGTCAAGGCGCTAGATGTCGTGAATAAAATGATGTCTAGAGATCCAAAATCAAAATAGATTAGTAAGAATATCTAGTGTCTTAAACGCCATTTTGAAACCCGTTTTGACGCCATGCTTCATATGTAACAACGGCAACAGAGTTTGAGAGATTTAGGCTCCTACTATCAGGCATCATGGGTAAACGCCAACGATTTGTAAGAGAAATCTGGCCTCGCACCTCTTCAGGTAAACCACTGGTCTCATTACCAAAAATTAAAAAGTCACCAACCTTAAAATTTGCTTTTGTAATCGATTGACTAGATTTGGTCGTTAATGCATGCATTTGTTCAGGCTGCGGTTGGACCGTATTAATGAAATCAAGCCAGCTTTTATGGACTTGAAGGTTTGCGAATTCGTGATAATCAAG
>CANFME010000039.1 GCA_947448305.1 Burkholderiaceae bacterium | reverse complement strand
GCTGGTTTAGCTGCTGGTTTAGCTGTTGCTTTTTTTGCTACTGGCTTCGCTGCTGGTTTAGCTGCTGCTTTCTTTACTACTTTCTTGGCTGTTGCCATTTTGATGCTCCTTCACGTGAGAAGTTAATCCAACTACAGTTTAAGAAAGGCCCAGGTATTTAAAATCGAATATCTTATTTGATAATCGATCCAAATGAATGAGCCATTCATGAAACGCATTTTTTAACAGCTTAAATGGCCTCATGAATTCCGAAAAAAAAGCCACTCCCAATTTGGGTAGTGACTTTTTAAATTGCTTCTTTAAAAAATTAGTTCTTAAATCAACTGGTACTATGCTGCAAAAAGGAGCATTCGAAAATAGTAAAGCTTGAACATTTTGTGGGGAAGGTTTTCCCATTCTTTTTACAGAATTATTGGTACAAGAAATTGTAAAAATACTGCGTATGTTCAATCCAAAAATCTCCTAAATTATTGGAGAGAGATTAAGTTTTAATCCCAACTTAATGCACCCCCAGTTTGATACTCTATCACTCTAGTTTCGAAAAAATTTCTTTCTTTTTTCAAATCTATCATTTCAGACATCCATGGAAAAGGATTCTCTTCATTTGGATACATTGCGTCAAGTCCTATTTGCATACAACGACGATTGCAAATGTATCTTAGGTAACTTTTGAACATCGGTGCATTGAGTCCAAGCACTCCACGAGGCATCGTATCTTCTGCATATTTGTACTCTAATTCGACTGCTTCTTCGAACAAACTTTTTAACTCCTCTTTGAACGCGGAAGTCCATAGATGTGGGTTCTCGAGCTTAATCTGATTAATCATATCAATGCCAAAATTACAGTGCAAAGACTCATCACGCAAGATGTATTGATACTGCTCTGCAGCACCCGTCATTTTGTTCTGACGACCCATTGCAAGTATTTGCGTAAAACCAACATAAAAGAATAATCCTTCCATGATGCAAGCAAAAACAATTAATGATCGTAATAATTTTTGATCATTTTCTGGTGTGCCAGTTTTAAAAGATGGGTCTGTTAAAACATCAATAAATGGAATTAAAAATTCGTCTTTTGCACGGATCGCAGGGACCTCGTGATACGCATTAAAAATCTCACTTTGATCTAGGCCAAGTGACTCAACAATGTACTGATATGCATGAGTATGAATCGCTTCTTCAAATGCTTGGCGCAGTAAATATTGACGGCATTCTGGCGCAGTAATTTGGCGATAAGTACCCAACACAATATTGTTTGCAGCTAAAGAATCTGCCGTTACAAAAAAACCTAAGTTTCTTTTGATAATTCGACGCTCGTCTTCAGTCAAGCCATTTGGATCTTTCCACAAGGCGATATCACGGGTCATGTTTACTTCTTGTGGCATCCAGTGGTTAGCACATCCTGCTAAATATTTTTCCCAAGCCCATTTATATTTAAATGGTACGAGCTGATTCACATCCGTTGAACCATTAATAATTCGCTTGTCGTTTAAATTGACGCGACGGCTAATTGCATCATCAATTTTTTCTTCTACTGCTGCTACCTTTGCAATCGGTGCAATGGCCACATCCGGCGCACTCATAGCAACCCCTGGAGTTGCATGTGGTGTTGCTAATGTAGGTGCGGCTTCAACTTTTACTACCTCAGGTATTGGCGTTGCTACAGGCTTCATAGGCGTTGCTGCTATCACTACTGATTCATCTTCCCAATTCAACATATTTATTTCTCCAAATCAAATTCTTTACTTCACACTTACGAATCTCTAAAAGGTGTAATCACATCATTGATATTCAACTTACTTTTCAATAATGTGACTAGTCTTTCTAATCCTCTATTTTCCTTCTTATTGGCAAGCTTCGCATTCTTCGAAGCCATCATCACCGGGACGCATTGTGCAGACTGGACCATCAGCTTCTATCGGACCTTGTGCAAAACTACTTGTCGCTGTAGGGGTATTACCTGCAGCAGCTAATGCCTCTTCTGAACCATTTGAAACTGAATTGAGGGTACCTTTAGAGACTGTTGATTTTTCTACTTGTGTGGCTGAAGTCGTACGCAAATAGTAAGTCGTCTTCAAGCCACGAATCCAAGCTAATTTATACGTGTCATCTAAAGTCTTACCTGAAGCTCCTGCCATATAAATGTTTAGTGACTGTGCTTGATCAATCCATTTTTGACGTCTTGATGCTGCTTCTACAATCCATTTTGGTTCTACTTCAAATGCTGTTGCATAAATTTCTCTTAAGTCGTTTGGAATGCGGTCAATTTTGGCTAATGATCCATCAAAGTACTTAAGATCAGCAATCATCACTTCATCCCACAAGCCACGCGCTTTTAAATCACGGACTAAGTATTCATTGACAACGGTAAACTCACCAGACAAGTTTGACTTCACATACAAGTTTTGGAAAGTTGGCTCAATACATGCCGATACGCCAATAATGTTAGAGATAGTCGCAGTTGGGGCAATAGCAATACAGTTTGAGTTACGCATGCCGTGTGCTGCGATGCTAGCACGTAATCCTGACCAATCCATCTTGCTCGAAGAGTCTACCTCTAAGTAACCGCCACGTTCTTTTAATAAGAGCGCATTCGTATCTTGTGGCAATAGACCACGATCCCATAGTGATCCTTTATAGGTACTATAAGTACCGCGCTCCTTAGCTAATTCATTGGAAGCCTTGTAAGCGTAATAACACACTGCTTCCATTGATGTATCAGCAAACTCCACTGCTTCCTGACTTGCATAAGGAATTCTGAGCATATGTAAACAATCCTGGAAGCCCATAATGCCCATTCCAACCGGACGATGGCGCATATTAGAATTTTTAGCTTTCGCTACAGCGTAGTAATTGATATCAATCACGTTGTCGAGCATTCTCATCGCAATGTTGATAGTTTTTTCTAGCTTGGCATGATCTAGTACTAGCTTGCCATTGGCATCGGTCATCATGTGGGCAGTCAAATTGACGGAGCCTAAATTACACACCGCAATTTCTGACTCATTCGTGTTGAGCGTAATTTCTGTACATAAGTTAGATGAATGAACTACGCCCACGTGTTGCTGAGGATTACGGACATTACAAGGATCTTTGAATGTAATCCAAGGATGACCCGTTTCAAACAGCATGGCAATCATTTTGCGCCATAACTGTAATGCTGGAATTCGCTTAAATGGTTTGATTTCTCCTGCATCCGCTCTTTTCTCGTAAGCAACATAAGCTTCCTCAAAAGCCAAGCCAAATTTATCATGCAAATCAGGTGTCGTTGAAGGCGTAAAGAGTGTCCAATCTTTGTTTTCTATCACACGCTTCATGAATAAGTCTGGAATCCAGTTGGCAGTATTCATATCATGCGTACGACGGCGATCATCACCAGTGTTTTTACGTAGTTCTAGGAACTCTTCAATATCTAAATGCCATGTTTCTAAATAAGCGCATACTGCGCCTTTACGCTTACCACCCTGATTAACGGCCACTGCTGTGTCATTGACCACTTTTAAGAATGGCACCACGCCTTGTGACTTACCATTAGTACCTTTAATATGACTACCTAAGGAACGCACATTGGTCCAATCGTTGCCGAGTCCACCTGCGAACTTCGACAACAAGGCATTTTCCTTCAAACCTTCGTAAATCCCCTCTAAATCATCTGGAATCGTCGTTAAGTAACAACTAGATAACTGTGAGCGTAAGCTGGCAGAGTTGAACAAAGTCGGCGTGCTTGACATAAAGTCAAATTTAGAAAGAATTTCATAAAACTCAATCGCACGATCTGTCGGATTGGCTTCATCTAGTGCCAAGCCCATCGAAACACGCATGAAAAATGCTTGTGGCATTTCAATGCGCTGGCCGTCAACATGTAAGAAGTAGCGGTCAAACAATGTCTGTAAACCAAGATAGTTAAACTGTAAATCGCGTGATGCATTTAATGCGGCACCCAATTTTGGAATATCAAAAATCTGCAGTAATTTTGGATCTAGTAATTCTTCCTTCACACCACGACGTAAGAATTTAGAAAAATACTCTGAATATACCGCTTGCATTCCACCCTGTGGAATCTCAACCCCTAAAATATCGCGGCGGATGACGTGCATCAATATCCTTGCTGTCACTAAACTGTAAGCGGGATCTTTTTCAATTAAAGTTCTAGCTGCTAAGATCGCTGAATCAAATACCTGCTCAATCGGAACGCCGTCATACAAATTCTTAATGGTATCTGTCAAAATGGTTGTTGAGACAATGTGGCTACCAAGATCTTGGCAAGCCGCATCTAAAATACCTTGTAAATTAGCCATGTCTAGGGGCTTTAGTACCCCTTTATCCGTCACATTAATACCAGGGTGTGCTACAACTGGAGCCGTTGATACTGGTGCAATCGTTTGTTGACGCTCTTGGTTTCTTTTATCGCGGTACAAAACATAGGCACGTGCCACGTTATGTTCGCCGCTACGCATGAGGGCTAACTCAACTTGGTCCTGGATATCTTCAATATGAAAAGTTCCACCATTTGGGCGACTACGTAATAGACCTTTAACGACGACTTGTGTCAATTGCTCCACTTGCTCACGTACTCTTGCAGAAGCAGCTCCCTGACCACCGTTTACAGCTAAAAATGCTTTAGTTACTGCAATGGCAATTTTTGATGGCTCAAAAGCAACTACAGCACCATTGCGGCGAATGATTTTATAGTCAGAGAGTTGGGTTGCATGCGCAATGCCAACACCACCTTCGATAAATGCACTGCTAGCACCTTGAGGACCGGCAAAAGGACTTACCCCACCGGTTTGGGTGCTTGATTCAGATTCAAAATTGGTCCCTTGAGTATTGAGGTATGTCATAAAAGTTCCTTTAATTCATTTTTTGTAATTAGTTCAACGCTATTTAGATCTTTACCTATACGCGTTGCACCTTCAATTATTTGCTTCTCTTGTAATTCGTTTCTATCTATTTCTAACTTCAACACACAACATTAATTTGTAATTTCAAAGACACTTTCGCTAATTCTTGATAACTTACTGATATGTTTATAAAATTTTGCGGGGGACATGAAAAACCACTATATATTGTGGTTTGTGTCTACTATTTCACTAAGTATAGGGTTTTTTGAAAGTATAAGATAGTTATTATTAAAGAAATTGTTTAAGGATTTCCCTAATAAAACCACATTTTTTGTGCAGTTTTTCTATCCATGAATTTATTGCATTTTATTGAGTTAGTACTCACTTCATTAAAGAGGTTTCTTTTACCTTGAACTCATTCCAAAAGGAAACTTTTGCTCAGAAATCTGGCTAATTTCTTTGAAATATTGCCAATCAAAAAATTTCCCAGGATCTTGTTTTCTTCCTGGTGAAATATCACTATGTCCCACAATCATCGAAATGGGATGTTTTATTTGAATTTCTTGAATCAGTAATTGAAGTGCTTGGTATTGTCCTGGCTCAAAAGGAAGTTCACCAGTTCCCTCTAACTCAATACCAATCGAAAAATCATTACACTTCTGCCGCTCCATTAAAGTCGAAGCACCTGCATGCCAGGCTCTTTTAAGGGTAGAAACAAATTGGACTACTTCCCCACTGCGTTTAATCAAAAAATGAGCAGAGACTTGCAAATCAACAATCGTCGGATAGTAAGGATCATCATTGGGATTTAAGCGATTACAAAAGAAATCTTCAATGGCATGCCCGCCAAACTTCCCTTCAGGCAAGCTAATGTGATGAATCACGACCGTATCAATAGCGACGCTATCTGGCCGCAAATCGTAGTTATTGGATAAAACTCTTTTAGAGCTTCCCAAAAATCCTTCAGAGTTAATAGACTTTAGATGAGCTTGGCCACAATAAAATCTTCCATCAAAAATAACAGCGTCGCTATCTGGTAAACGAACCTTACAAAAGTCACAAGCAACCATCTTTTCGATAATTGGCACCGCTGAAGTTGTTTGACTGCTTGCTTTAGACTTTTTCTCGACCTCTTGTCGACGTTTTTTCTCTTTAATTGCTTTGGGACGGAATATCAAAAAATAATACAGCGCTAAAGCAAGCAATAGTAGTTCAAAAAGTTTCATGTCAAAAATTCAATAGGTTATTAGGAATACGCTTAATGGCTTTTAGCCTTACAAAAGGTATTAGATCGATATTAATTAATTGGTACAGATTAAAAAGAAGATTAAGCGCGTTGCAAAATCACTTCTAAAACAAAACTGCTGCCAACATATGAAAGAAGTAGAGTAACAAACGATACGGTAATCCATTTTAAGGCCTGCGACCCCCTTAAGCCATGTTTCCAGTGGACGAAAAGGACCCAGCCAAACAACATCCATGAGAGGATGGAAAATATCGTTTTATGATCAAAAATCAGCGGTTTACCAAATAACTCTTGGCTAAAAAATACGCCTGAGAAAACCGCAATAGTTAACAACACATAACCAATACCAATCATGTTAAACAACACCTTCTCCATCGTCACGAGTGGCGGAAGTTGTTCTAAAAGTGCCTTCTTTTGGCCTAAAAGCAAGGCATTAGAAAAATTGAACTTATCGGCAGGTCGATCTTTAAGTTGGGCGCGAAGGTTTTTTTCTTGCCAGCTAATCAAAATTGCCTGAATAGCAGATAGAAATAGTACTCCAACCGCCATATTGGCAGTAATGAAGTGCAATATGAAACCGTGAGAAACGACAGTTTCAGTTGATAAGACAGCACCTTGATAAATAGTAGGTAGAAAACTAGAAATCATGGCTATGGAAATAATCATCGGCATCATACCGCGCAAATTAAAATACCAACCTTCAATCCAATATAGCGCCACTCCAACCCATGCCATCAAAGATAAGGCTTGAGCAAAGCCGAAAACAATTCCCTCTGGAGTCACAATATCCTGAAAACATACAAGACCATGTAAGACGAGTAAAATAAGGATAGTGATTTGTAACGGAATGCTTTCTCGTTTTCTTAAACCCTGATCGGCAAGAGTTACACCATCTTGATCTTTGTCTTGTTGGTCTTGGTGGGAATGCGCAATTTTTTTGCTCATTGCAAGTAAAGCAATGAAAACAATTGCGTAAGCGAGACTTGGAAATATTAATAACATTTGAATAGTGTAACTCTCTCATGCTAGAAAATCTAACAGATCGTTTAGGACGTGTTGTTAAAACCATTCGAGGTCAGGCACGTCTCACAGAATCTAACACCGCTGAAATGTTGCGGGAAATTCGCTTAGCCCTACTTGAGGCTGACGTTGCCCTACCAGTCATTAAAGATTTACTAGCAAATATTAAAGAAAAAGCGCTTGGTGAGGATGTAATTAGTAGTCTAACCCCAGGTCAGGCTTTAGTCGGTATTGTTAAAGACGAGTTAGCCAATATTATGCGGGGGGGTAACTCGGCAGCCGAGGCAGCGGGTCAGCTCAATCTAGCGACACAACCTCCCGCTGTTATCCTCATGGCTGGTTTGCAAGGTGCTGGTAAAACCACCACGGTTGCTAAATTAGCCAAATGGCTCATTCGGACGCAAAAGAAAAAGGTCTTAACTGTTTCTGTTGACGTTTACCGCCCAGCGGCGATAGAACAGTTAAAAACAGTAACCGCCCAAGCAGGCGCGGAGTGGTTTGCTAGTGATATCAGCCAAAAGCCGATTGATATTGCCAATGCTGCCATCGACTGGGCCAGAAAACATTATTTTGATGTACTACTCATCGATACAGCAGGACGTCTCGGTATCGATGAAGCTATGATGACCGAAATTGCAGGTTTACATCAGGCATTAAAGCCGATTGAAACACTCTTCGTCGTGGACGCGATGCTTGGACAAGACGCTGTCAATACAGCGAAGGCTTTCCATGCAACTTTGCCTTTAACTGGTGTTGTGTTGACCAAACTCGACGGCGACTCTAGAGGTGGTGCTGCACTCTCAGTTCGTCATATCACCGGCGTTCCCCTTAAATTTGTGGGTGTTTCTGAAAAGATTGACGGTTTAGATCCGTTTGATGCTGACCGTATGGCAGGCCGTATCCTTGGTATGGGCGATATTCTCGCGATTGTTGAAGAAGCGCAAAAGAATGTCGACATCAAAGAAGCAGAAAAATTAGTCGCAAAAATTAAAAAAGGTGGCTTTGATTTATCTGACTTCAGAAGCCAAATTACGCAAATGCGCAATATGGGAGGTTTATCTGGCTTAGTGGATAAGTTGCCTGCCCAAATGGCCCAAGCTGCAGCTAAAACAGATATGAATGCCGCTGAAAAAAACATTAAACGGATGCAAGGTATTATCGATAGTATGACGCCACAAGAGCGCGCGAAGCCAGAGTTACTCAAAGCAAGTCGAAAACGTCGCATTGCAGCTGGTGCTGGTGTTCAAGTACAAGAAGTAAATCGCTTACTCAATCAATTTGAACAAATGCAGACCATGATGAAGCAATTTAGTGGTGGCAAAATGAGTCGCATGATGGGTCAGATGGCTGCCAAAGGAATGGGCAAAGCCCTTGGTAAAGGAATGTTTAAATAGTTTTAAAGAAAGTTCCCTATCTTTAGAAAAAATAAAAATCCTCTAATGTGAACTGCCTATTAAAATTTAGGCAGCTCGATTATAGGATTTTTTCACAGCACCGAAATACCCTAAGTGGTATTAGCCGTTCAACTCTTTCAGAATATCTTGTGGCAGTATTTTCTTGGCTTGAGTCTCGGATCTTGCCTGAAACTCAATAAATCCTTCTTTGAGACTTTTTTCACCAACAACAATCCGGTAAGGTACGCCAATTAATTCCCAATCAGCAAACATCGCCCCAGGACGCTCACCCCGATCATCAAGAATGACCTCAACTCCAGCGGCCATTAAATCAGCGTAGATTTGATCTGTCGTTGTTTTTATGAGTTCTGATCTGTCATAAGAAACTGGGCAGATAACAACTTGGAAGGGAGCGATTGACTCTGGCCACAAAATTCCACGCTCGTCATGGCATTGCTCAATGGCAGCTCCCAGTAAACGCGTTACACCAATGCCGTAACATCCCATCACAAAAGGCTTAGCTTTCCCCTGCTCATCTAAGAAGTTTGCCTTCATCGACTCCGAATAGCGTGTTCCGAGCATAAATACGTGGCCAACTTCGATACCGCGACAAATCTCTAAAGTACCTTTACCATCAGGAGATACATCGCCAACCATCACGTTCCGAATATCCGCTACGATAGGCTCTGGTAAATCTCTTACAAAATTAACGCCACTCAAGTGAAAACCACTGTCATTTGCGCCGCAAACAAAGTCACTCATCATCGCGACCGTGCGATCAGCAACTACGATGACGCCCTCTTTGAGGCCAACTGGACCTAATGAGCCAGGGGTGGCATTAAAAGCTTCTAGAATTTCTGCTTCGGTCGCCATTCTAAAGTCAGCAAGTCCTGGGACCTTCGAAACTTTCACTTCGTTTAATTCGTGATCACCCCGAATCAATACTGCAAATATCTGAGTACGGCCTGGCAATAATTGTTGAGTTTTAGGATCAAATTGATCGGCAGCCAATACTATTGTTTTAATCGTATCAGTCAGTGGTCGATTAAGTAAAGTGGCAACTTCTTCGCATTTAGTCATTCCAGGCGTCGCAATTTTTTGCATTTCTTGAGTAGGTTCAAGACGAACTGTAAGTACACTAAGTGCCTCAGCTGCTTCTAAATTCGCCGCATAATCCGAAGATGCACAATAGGCAATCGCATCTTCGCCTGTATCCGCAATCACGTGAAACTCTTGACTACCACTACCACCAATTGCGCCATTATCCGCGGCCACAGCACGGTAATTTAAACCCAGCCTAGTAAAGATACGGTGATAAGCATCAAACATCTTGGCATAGGAAGCTTTCATTCCATCAATATCTTTATCAAATGAATAGCCGTCCTTCATCGTAAACTCACGCCCACGCATTACGCCAAAGCGCGGACGGCGCTCGTCTCTAAATTTTGTTTGAATCTGGTAAAAATTAATTGGTAACTGTTTATAGCTTTTAATTTCGCCCCGTGCAATATCCGTAATCACTTCTTCTGAGGTCGGCTGCAACACGAATTCTCGTTGATGACGATCCTTAATCCGTAATAACTCCGGTCCCATCTTATTAAGTCGACCGGTTTCTTCCCATAACTCGCCGGGTTGCACAACGGGCATGAGTAATTCAATCGCACCGGCTTTATTCATTTCTTCTCGAATAATATTTTCGACTTTACGAATAATCCGCAGCCCAATTGGCATGTAATTGTAGATGCCAGCGCCTAATTTACGAATCATGCCGGCCCTCGTCATTAACTGATGAGAAATGATTTCAGAGTCTGCTGGAGCTTCTTTTAAGGTAGAAATAAATGTTTGTGTGGCTTTCATGGAATCTTTATATATATAATCAATTTATAGATTTTATAGGATTAGTATTTTATGCTCGATAAAGAGGGTTATAGACCCAACGTGGGCATTATTCTTCTAAATCAGCGGAACGAAGTATTTTGGGGTAAAAGGATTGGTCAACACTCGTGGCAATTTCCACAGGGTGGTATACAGCATGGAGAAAATCCCAAAGCAGCAATGCTTCGTGAGTTGCAAGAAGAAGTAGGATTATTGCCCGAACATGTCCAAATTATTGGACGAACCAAGGACTGGATACGTTACGACGTACCAGATGAGTTTTTGCGAAGAAACGCGCCACCCCGCGGGCGTCGTGTTGCCTATCGCGGACAAAAACAAATTTGGTTTTTACTACGCATGGCAGGACGTGACTCAGATATTTGTTTGCGGGCGACGGACCATCCTGAGTTTGATGCTTGGCGTTGGAACCCCTATTGGATTTCGCTCGACGACGTCATCGATTTTAAGCGCGATGTATATACTTTGGCACTGTCAGAACTTGCTCGCTTTCTATCTAAAAAGACCCATCTGATGTCCTTACCCTGGGGGTCCCCCGTCAATGTCATTACTCTTGGTAAATCCGTCACCGCGACTCCTCCTGCTCCACGCAAAGAAAGTCAACAAAGGCCATAACATGAAAATTCGCTTTAACTCACTTCTCCAGTTTGCATTTTTATCTGCTCTTGTCATGACTTGTAGCAGTAGTTTTGCACAACGGCTTTTTCAAAGTGAAGCTGCACGCGATGAAGCTAGAGTAGCTGCAACGATGGAGGTTGAGTTACCAAAGCCCTTTAATAAAAAGGATTTAACCCCTTTTAGTCCCTTTGCTTACAGCTCACTCAAGTTCTTTATTGATAAAGAAAGTATTTCCTTTATCAGTAAAGAAGAGGTCCGTTTAACTGTCGTGACTTTGAATGAGAGTGAGAAGTACCAAGGTATCTACATCGGTTTTCGTTGTGATGAGTTTGAATACCGTCAATACGGATTTTTAGATGATGAGGTCTGGCGCAGACATCCAGATACTTCTTGGCGCCCAATACCAAAAACTGGTTATAACCAATATGTAACCTTTTTAGCGCGTTCAAGTACTTGCCAAGGAAATGCACCTACTTTGAGTAAAGTGGCAATTATTGAAGGGCTAAAAGGGCAAAGAAATTCTTACGATTGAGCTTCTCTTTTAGAAAAACTCAAATTTTTACGTCATTGCCTAAAATTCGCAATCGCTAGGAATCACTAAAATTATCTTAAATGACTTAGTTGGTATAGAAAATGTAAGCTATTTTCAAGCGAGAGCCTTTGCTAAGAGCTCAGTCCCAACCATTTCACCATTGGCTAATCGAAGTAAAACATCAGGTTCATTACCAGAGGCAATAATGGTGTGGGTGTAAGTTTTGGCAACAATTTTTGCCGCCAACACTTTCGTTAACATGCCGCCCTTACCAAGACTACTCCCAGCTCCACCAGCAATCAATTCAAGCTCTGGCTCACCTGCAGTCGCTTGAGAAATCAAGGTAGCATTACTATTTTTTCTTGGGTCTGCCGTATATAAACCCTCTTGATCTGTCAAAATAACCAGCACATCAGCGCCGATTAGATTAGAAACTAAGGCGGCTAACGTATCGTTATCACCAAATTTAATTTCATCGGTGACAACCGTATCATTTTCGTTAATGACTGGTACTACCTTCAGTTTGAGTAATTCGGTGAGTGTTGCTCGAGCATTTTCATAACGTTCTTGGTGGGCAAGATCGGCATTCGTCAATAAAATTTGCGCCGTATGGATATCATGTCGTTTAAAAGCAGTTTCATAAACTTGTACCAAGCCCATTTGGCCAACCGCAGCGGCTGCCTGTAGCTCATGAATCTCAGTTGGACGTACAGACCAGTTTAACCTTTGCATTCCTTCAGCAATGGCGCCTGAACTGACCATTAAAACTTCTTTTCCTTGCTGCATGAGTTCGGCAACTTGTCCAGCCCATCTACCAATCGCTTCGCGATCCAAACCTTCACCGTGGTTTGTGACTAAAGTAGACCCCACTTTAATCACAATTCTTTTAGCGTTTTTTAATACTGAAACACTCACAATACGTTCCTTGGTTAATTTTTACTTTTTATTCTCAACATCCGTGAATCTGACATCCGCTTCGTGTTCTTCTTGTGCATCAACAGCATTTTGTCGCTCATCGACATACTTTTGAATAGCGAAACACAAAGCCTTACATCCATCGCCTGTTAATGCAGAAATTTCAAATACCGGACCTTTCCACTTAAAGGCTTTGATGAAGGCTTTAATTTTCTTCGCACGTTCTTCTTCTGCCAGCATATCAACTTTATTCAGAACTAGCCAACGTGGTTTGTCATACAAGTCTTGATCGTATTTTAATAGCTCATTCACTAGCGCTTTGGCTTCGCCGACAATATCAACGCCATCATCAAATGGTGCAATATCAACTAGGTGTAATAAAACTCCAGTACGTTGGAGATGTCTTAAGAATCGATGGCCTAAACCAGCACCTTCAGCAGCGCCTTCAATTAATCCAGGAATATCAGCAATCACAAAGCTTTTTTCTGGGCCGACCCGAACCACCCCTAAATTAGGATGTAAGGTTGTAAAAGGATAATCTGCAATTTTAGGTCTCGCATTAGAAACTGCTGTAATAAATGTCGACTTGCCCGCATTGGGCATGCCTAAAAGTCCAACGTCAGCTAATACTTTTAATTCTAATTTTAATTTACGACGAATACCTGGCTTACCACTAGTCTTTTGACGAGGAGCCCGGTTGGTACTACTTTTAAAGTGGATATTTCCCCAGCCACCTTCACCACCTTTTGCTAATAAAAGGCGTTCGCCGTGGGTAACAAAGTCAGCGACTCGCTCACCGGTATCCATGTCATCAATAATGGTTCCAACTGGTACACGCAGTTCAATATCATCACCTGCTCGTCCGTAGCAATCAGCACCTCGACCAGGCTCACCATTTTTAGCTAAGTGTGTTTTAGAAAAACGGTAATCGACTAGGGTGTTGATATTACGATCAGCAACAGCATAGACGGAACCGCCTCTGCCACCATCCCCACCGTCGGGACCACCGTACTCAATAAATTTTTCACGACGCATAGACGCGCTTCCAGAACCGCCGTCACCAGCAATTACCTCAATTCGTGCTTCGTCAATAAATTTCATAATCTAACTCTAATAAAAAAGGCCTCGCGAAATAGCGAGGCCTTGAATCTAAACGAATCGTTCAGTCAGGCGAAATTAAGCCTGAGGCAAAACGGAAACGAAGGATTTCTTTTGTGCACCTTTAACAGCAAACTGAACATGACCATCCACTAAAGCATACAAAGTGTGGTCTTTACCTAGACCAACGTTTGTACCAGGATGAACACGTGTGCCTCTTTGACGAATAATAATACCGCCAGCATTAATTGCCTGACCGCCATAAACTTTTACACCTAGGCGTTTTGACTCGGAATCACGTCCGTTTCTGGTCGAACCGCCACCTTTTTTCTGTGCCATTATTTGCTCCTGTTAGCCGTATATTAAGCCGATATGTTGTTAATCAAGATTTCAGTGTAATTCTGACGATGCCCTTGACGTTTTTGATAGTGCTTACGTCTGCGCATTTTGAAAATCTTCACTTTGTCGTGACGACCCTGGGCGATAACAGTGGCTTTGACAGTTGCACCAACAACCAAGGGTTCACCAAAAGTCAGTGAATCACCGGCACCAATGGCCAGTACTTGGTCGAGTGTAATTTCGCTACCAATGTCCGCAGGTATCTGTTCTATTTTTAATTTTTCTCCAGAAGCAACTTTATACTGCTTGCCCCCAGTTTTTATGACCGCGTACATATAAATCCTCTCGAAAGGGTTGAAATCCCAAAACACTTTTACAAACTACTATTTGGGATAGCCTTGTATTGTATGTTTTTTAAGCACTATTGTCAAAGGCTGGCTAGAAATACTCCCTTTTTTGGCAAATTCATTGTTTAAACCCCCTTTAATACCCACTTTTTTTGTGGTCTTTATCCAACGATCTTCAAAAAGTAGTCAAAAGTGCTCAAAAACCTATGGATTCCATCGGATTTAGTATCAATTTACCAATTTACCTCACAGAAGCAATTAGAGAGAAACACTTCTAAAACCGACCTTTGGTTTAGAATAGAATACGTTTTAACTAACCTTTAAGTCTTTCACTTCTAGAAATCATATGTCAGTAATTGACCAGCAATTAGATTCGCCTCAAGCTTCTTTCACGGATATCAAAACTATTTTGATGCCAATTGAGAAGGATATGCGTCAATTAGATGAGGTGATTACCCAAAGTCTGCGTTCTGACGTGGCTTTAATTAATCAAATATCTCAGTATTTAATTCAGGCGGGTGGCAAAAGAATTCGACCTGCACTGGCCTTTTTAATCGTTGGTGCCATTAAAAATCCTTCTCTAGTGTTGCATCGCCATGAAATTGCTGCTGTGGTTGAATTTATCCACACAGCTACCCTATTACATGATGATGTAGTTGACGGTTCTGATTTACGTCGTGGTCGCAAAACGGCTAATGCGGTTTTTGGTAACTCGGCCAGTGTATTAGTGGGGGACTTTTTGTATTCAAGAGCTTTTCAGATGATGGTAGTGCCAGGCGAGTTAAAGATTATGGAAATTTTATCTACCGCCACCAACATCATCGCCGAAGGCGAAGTGTTACAACTCCTTAACTTAAACGATCCAGACGTTACGGAATTAAGATATAGGCAAGTTGTTCAGTATAAAACGGCTAAATTATTCGAGGCTGCAGCCCAACTAGGCGCTGTTCTTGCTAAGGGTGATGAGTCCCAATATAAGGCAGCAGGAGAGTTTGGCTCTAGCTTAGGCATCGCGTTTCAAATCATGGATGATTGGTTAGACTATGCCTCTGATGCACAAACAATGGGTAAAAATGCAGGTGACGACCTCAGGGAAGGAAAGCCCACTCTGCCATTAATTTATCTGCTTAATCACGGTACCGCTGCCCAAAAACAAATGGTGCAAAGAGCAATTGAACAAAGTGATGATCTCGACGAGGATTTTTATCAAACGGTTCTAAATGAAGTTCGCAGTAGTGGAGCGCTTTCTTATACGCTCAGCCAAGCAAAACTAGAAGTTGAAAAAGCAAAAGCTTGTTTATCTGCATTTGAGGAAAATGAATTCACGCAAAGTCTTCGTGATTTATGTGATTATTCAATTGCCAGATCGTTTTAATTCACTTTTTTCAACACCATCTTTACAGTTTTTTCCTTGTCATCTGAGATGCTTTTGTTTTTAGTGTCCAAAACGGAATACCGCATATCGTTGATCCAAAGTAACTTACCATCAACAGATTGAATCCTAGCGCTTACAGCATAGGAGTGCCTCGGGATAATAAGTTTGGGATCATATTCCAGTGAAAAATGAATTGGTAAGGCTTGGACTGGATTGATTCTCTTTCTAGTAATAACCCTCATCGGTGCATCTGCAAGAGAAACATCAGCTAAAGTAACTTCAATCACGGCGTTCGGGAGCAATTCACTGGCGTTTTGCAACTCAAGTGTGCCAGAGATAAAAGATACCTCAGACTTTGCGCAAGATCCAAGTAGCAACGCTCCGATGGTTGCAATCCCTAAAATACTCGAGTGTAAATATCTATTCACAACTTAGGAAGCTTTACTTAATACGGCATGTTCCGGTTGCAACATAAAATGCGGCGACATAATCTGGATGCCAGCACGGTTGAAGTTATCTTGAATGGTTTGGTGTAACTCAGAAAGTATGGCCGTCTTTTTGATAGGATGATTAGTGTGAATAAATAACTCATATTCCACATAAAAATCACTCAAGGCTTTCTGAAATACTTTTGGTTCTGGACTGGTTTTAATATCTGGAATCAGTTTAGTCGCATCAATCAACATTTCATGAACCTGGCGCCAAGGAGCGTCATAACCAATCGTTACCTGAGTAGAGAGTACTGTCCCGGTTGTTTCATTGAGTTTAGTCAAATTGATAATGGGATTTGAAATTAAAACCGCATTGGGAATCGTCGTTTCAATTTTGCTATTCAGCGATTGTATTTTGGTTGAAAGTACCCCTAACTCTTTCACAACCCCTTCCTGCCCATTGACCATCACATAATCACCCACCCTCAATGCTCTGGAGTAAATGACCACTAAACCACTCATTAATTGAGAAACTAAGCCGGTAGAACCTAGAGAGATGACAATACCAAATAGGACGGATAATCCTTTAAATGCCTCTGAATTGGAGCCAGGAATGAGTGGATAAATAATCGAAAAGGTCAAACCCCATAAGAAAAAATTCGCTATTCTTTGGCTAGCACTGACGGTATCTTTATGAAACAAATTAAATTGAATATTTCCAGCCTCGACACGTTTGAAGAAAACTTTCGTTAAATCAGTAATAGTGCGGGTAACAAAAATAATAATAATGATAGAAATTAAGTTAGGAATTGAGCCTAAGATGCCAGTAAAAATCGAGTAAATCGTATCACTAATATTTTGGCCCAACTTTTTACCTAGAGGCTCAGTTAAAGGCAATTGACGCAAGCTAAAGGTCAGCCAAATATAAATGAATAAGGCAGTTAATAACCAACTAATTGCACTAACAATCTTTGATGCAAACCGAAAGTAATATTCAGCCCAATGAATCCCATTGCCCGCAATTGTATTTGAAAGAGAACTACCCCTTTTGAGCAATTGAGTGGACACCCAACTTAAAGACTTTTTCTCGATAAAAATTGCTATGCCAAGTATTAATGTGGCTAACAAAAACAAGATAGATTGGTGGATCAGAAAAGGAATTTTGAGTTGCTTTTCCTTTGCCTCCATCAGCTCTAACAAAGCTTCAGTCGTTTTCTTTTCTAGACTTTGGAGAGTTTCATTAGACTCTCGATCAATATCTTTTTCCACCATGGCAAACAGTGGAATTTCGCCTAGGTAGAACTGCATACCTTTAACTCCGCCAAGCTCTAGGGGCAAGACTTGAATTTTTTTTGTAATTAAATCAGCTTCTGTAATACCGTTGATCCGGTCTTGTGCTCTTTTTATTCTTTGTTCAGGCGTTGCAAGGGCAACTGTGGTTCGAAATATAGCGATATCCCGATTCATTATTGATAAAGTTAATTCCTTCTCAGCGCCGGATGACTGATCTTGTGCTTGTGCGGTCGTTAATAAAAAACATCCAAGGAATACAAACAATAGAATTCCCAAGTGAAAAAATAAATTTTTACTGCTTGGTAACTCTTTGTGAATTTGCTTAAGCATGGTTTTTATTTGTATTTTAGGAATAATGAGAAAATTTTATATTATTTATTAGATATATTTACATGAAACTTGTCTATCGCCCAGAAATTGATGGTTTAAGAGCATTTGCTGTGATCAGCGTGCTTCTTTTTCATGGCTTTCCTAATTTTTTACCTGGGGGCTTTGTTGGGGTAGATATCTTTTTTACAATTTCTGGGTATTTAATTACCAGTATTATTTTTAAAGAGTTGCAATCCTCTAGCTTTAGTTATTGGTCATTCTATCAACGCAGGATTCGTCGTATCTTTCCAAGTTTAGCGCTGGTTCTGATCACCTGCTCGATTGTAGGATGGATTATCCTGACGCCAGCGGAATACGAACTCTTTGGTACGCACTTGGCTACTAGTGCTGGTTTTATTCCCAATCTTCGGTTTTGGCGAGAAGCTGGCTATTTTGACAAAGAAGCTATAACCAAACCACTGCTACATTTATGGTCGCTTGGTGTCGAGGAACAGTTTTATTTGATTTGGCCAGTGATTCTAGGTTTGGGGTGGCGTTTTTTATCTCCCAAAATAAATCATCTTCTTCTCTTGATTACCGCTCTACTTCTTGGCTCAATAACGCTGAGTTATTTCACGATTAACATCAATCCAACCGCAGATTTTTACTCTCCGTTGACCCGTTTTTGGGAGCTAGGACTTGGCGGACTCATCGCCATCCTTACCCTGTTTGAAAAAATCACACTACCTCAACTGTTTAGAAATGTACTTAGTAGTCTAGGGGGTATTCTCTTAATCATTGCTATTACCCAACTGCATGAACGGCTTGCATTTCCGGGTTTATGGGCCTTAATACCTTGCCTAGGCTCAGCATTAATTTTGTTAAGTTTGTCACCAAGTACAGAATTTACTAAACAATCTCTCGTGCTTAAAAGCTTAAGCACGACCCCAATGGTATGGATTGGTCTCATTAGTTATCCCTTATACCTTTGGCATTGGCCACTGTTGTCGTTAGCCAGCATATTAGAAGGTCAAACCTTATCAACACTGGTTAGAGTATTGCTCTTGATCATAAGTTTTTTATTAGCCTTTCTAAGCTACCAATTTTTAGAAAAGCCGATTCGTCAGCAAAAGAGCCAAATTTGGGCTTTGGCGCTGTTATTAGTCATGATTTGCTTACTCAGTTTTGGCATTATGCTTCGTAAGCAAGATGGCTTTAAAGATCGTCACCAATCTCAAATGATGGCTGATCCAAGTACGATGATTTTGGGAGAATTCCGCGATACGATTCGTAGGCCTTGTCATATTGAAAAGCAAATGCCGCCCGCTTTAGATTGCTTTGAAGATGTGAGAGATCCCGTTCGATATGCTCTTTTGGGTGATAGTAAGGCAGAAGCTTTATTTTATGGGCTAAGTAGAGTTTCAACCCCTACTGGTCGGTGGATGTTAATAGACGGCGTTCATCCACCCCCACCTAATGCCAGTGCTGCCATTTTGGATGAACTCTTAGCTAAAAGTAAGCTTACCTTTGAAATTATTAAAAATGATCCGCAAATTAAAGTAGTCGTGCTTGCAAACGCACTGCGAGGAATTTTTCCAATCGATGCGAAGACCGGCATGATTACAGGACTTGGGAACTCAGAATTACAACTCCAGAATTTTGATCAGCTTATTAGTGAGTTAGAACAAGTCGGCAAAACAGTCCTCTTCGTTATCGATAATCCCACCTTCCCAGATCCTACTAGCTGTATTAGTGGCGGCTTAACCAATTCTGCGATGTTGAATCATATCTTTTATCGCAAAGCCAATCCTTTTTGTTCGATTCGATATGAGGATCATCTCGAAGGTACCAAAGCTTATCGACTTTGGACGCAACAATTGGCAGCCAAACACCCAAAAATGACCGTCATTGATGTACCAAAGTATCTTTGTAATCCAAGTGAAAATATTTGCCAAACAACTGAAAATAATTCATTTTTATATAGTTATAGCGACCATATTTCAGATTATGCGGCCAAGAAAATTGGTGCTGTAATAACCCCAATCGCTGATCAATCGATGACTAAATTTGCAAAATAAGCCTCAAATCCTTGTAGAATGACTTATCAAAATGGATAAAGTAAATATGTCGCAATCAAATCGTACCTGGACTGTTGCAGAAATTGAAGCCTTATATGATTTACCACTACCTCATCTAATACATCAGGCAAGTAGTGTTCATCAAACCTATTTCCCTGAGGGAGATATTGAACTTGCGACTCTGCTATCGATTAAAACAGGTGGCTGTCCAGAAGATTGCTCGTATTGCCCACAAGCTGCGCGCTATCACACCGGTGTCGAAGCGACTAAGCTAATGGATTTAGAAGAAGTTCTCGAAGCTGCGAGAGCAGCTAAAGCTGCTGGCTCTAATCGTTTTTGTATGGGTGCGGCTTGGCGTGAACCTAAAGATCGCGACATTATCAAAGTTGCGACAATGATCAAAGAAGTAAAAGCAATGGGTATGCAAACTTGCGCTACATTAGGGATGTTAGATGCAGATCAAGCTAAAGCCCTCGGTGAAGCGGGTTTGGATTATTACAACCATAACCTTGATTCCAGCGAAGACTTTTACGGCTCGATTATTCAGACACGGACCTATCAAGATCGCATCGATACCCTAGAAAATGTGCGAAGCACTGGTATGTCGCTCTGTTGCGGCGGTATCGTCGGTATGGGTGAAACGCGTAGGCAACGTGCTGGCTTAATTGCTCGCTTAGCCAACTTAGCCCCCTATCCTGAATCTGTGCCGATTAATCATTTAGTTCCCGTAGCAGGCACACCCTTAGCTGATCAACCACCCCTCGATCCTTTTGAGTTCGTTCGAACCATTGCCATTGCCAGAATTACCATGCCAACCGCCCGCGTCAGATTGTCTGCCGGTCGTCAAGAGCTGGGTCGGGCAATACAAGCTATGTGCTTCACTGCGGGAGCAAATTCGATTTTCTATGGTGACAAACTACTCACCACGAAT
>CANFME010000038.1 GCA_947448305.1 Burkholderiaceae bacterium | reverse complement strand
TAATGCTTCATACAAAGTCCAACTTGCTGTTTGGACCAGTCCACCCTCTATTTGATTTTTAAAACCATCGGGGTTGATGATGAGACCAGCGTCAGCTGCACTATACATATGAACTACTCTAACTTTACCTGTTTTAGTATCTACTTCCACATCAGCAATGACTGCACAGTATGCTTGGAGGTTTTTGTACTGTGCAAAACCTACGCCACGCCCTAATAGTTTGTCACCTTTTTTAGACTTTAGTGGTGAATTCTTATTCCACTTCGCCATACTTGCAGCCTTGGTAATAACATCTTTTGCTCGTTGATTTTCCAAATGATTTAAGCGGAATTCAACCGGATCTATCTTGGCAGCTTGGGCTAACTCATCCATCATTGATTCTATGGCAAAAACGTTCGCATATGCTCCCAAAGTTCTTAATGCTGAAACTCTAATTGGCATTTCTTCAATCAGATGGTTCGTCACTTTTTGATTTGGAAAGGAGTATAACGGCAAAGCATTTCGGTGCGATCCACCAGCAGGCAATGGGATATTGGTCACGGGAGATCGCGTTTGAGGTTTATCCATGTACCAGCTTGATACCAAATTATTACCCGTTTTTTCTCCAGGTCGAGTACTGTGAGTATTACTCCATAAATCGTACTGCCAATCAACTATTTTTCCTGAGTTATCAATAGACGCCTTAATTTTCATTGACATCGCACTGCCGTATGGTTCCCACTTGAACTCATCTTCCCGCATCCACTGCATTTTAATTGCTTGCTCAGGGAACTTTACAGCAACGAGTGCAGCATCAAGGGCTACATCATCAGCGCCACTTTGTCCATACATGCCAGAGCCTTCAACGTGCATACAGACAACATTTTCAGTTGGCATACCAAGTGCTTTGACGATGTCAGTTCTTAAAGGGTACATACCTTGACTATGGGTATAGATTTTTAAAACACCAGAATTCATGACTGCTATTGCGCATGAGGGTCCTATACTACCGTGCGCAGTATAGGGCTTGGTATATTGTTGTTCGATAGTTTTAACAGCTGCACTAGTTGATGCTGTTTTAACGCCGTGCTCGGTATCAATCGATTTTAAGGATTTCATCGTATTCAACCAACTTCCAGTGGAAGTAGGGAGGTCGTTAGCCAACTCCCACTGCGCTACTTTTTTGGCTTCTTCCATTGCCCGAATCGCTTGCTCTTCCCGCTTAGCTACCACGGCTAGGAAACTACCATTACGAACTAATCCAACAACCCCAGGTAAACCTGTAATTAGATTTTCATTGATACTCTTAAGAGTGGCTCTTGGTGCAGGTGGACGAACCACCCTTGCATGTAACATACCAGGGATTCGCATATCTTGAACATAAGCAACTCCACCCGAAACTTTGGCAGGAATATCTACACGTGGGAATGACTGACCAATATAGGTGCGATCTTTAGCACCCTTAGGGTTATATTTTAAGTTGGCTCTTTGTTTTAAAAGCTGAGGTTCAACAAGTTTCCAGTACTCCACCGACTTGCCGTTGGCTGAATTAATCACACCATCTTTAATGGTTAAAGATGACTGGGCAACATCAAATTGCTTTGCTGCTTTTTCAAGTAGAGTGCCTCTGGCCTGTGCACAAGCATACCTTAATGCTAAGCCACCATATTCAACGGATTGGCTCCCTGATGTGACGCCTTCATTCGGAGATAAGCCAGTGGTGGTTGGTACCATGACGATTCTTGAAATATCCACGTCCATTTCGTCTGCAGCAATTTGTTTGAGTGCAGTGGTGATTCCTTGTCCAAACTCGACTTTACCGGCATAAATAATAATTAAGCCTCTTGGATCGACTGATAGCCAGGTATCAATGTTTGGATTGTTGGGCAGGTCACCCGGTAAAACAATTGCAGCATTTTGTGCAAGTAGACTGGGCATCCAACTAAAACCAATAATGAGGCCAGAACTTTTTTTCAAGAAACTGCGGCGAGGATTTTGGATAGGGGCGTTCATGCTAGTTCCTTTGCTGCGCGTTGAATCGCTTTTAAAATACGCGTATGGGTGCCACAACGACATAAATTACCATTTAGGGCAACCTTGATTTGTTGATCTGTTGGACGTTTGTTCGTATCGAGGAGTACTTTTGCGCTCATCATCATTCCTGAGATACAAAAACCACACTGAACGGCTTGTTCAGCAATAAAAGCTTTATTTAAGGCTTTTAATACGCGGTCATTTTCATATGACTCAAGGGTCGTAACATTGGAGGTAACAGAATTAATTGGCGTTATACAAGAACGTACTGCAGCGCCATTGATAATTACCGTACAAGACCCGCACTGACCTAGTCCACAACCGTATTTCGCAGAGTTTATATCACAGTCGTTTCTTAAGGCGTACAGAAGGGCAGAGCTTGGATCGGTTTCAACCGCTTGCACTTTCCCGTTGACTTTAATTGATGTTGTCATTTGATCTCCATATTTAAAATATTCAAAGCATTTTTTTATAATTTAATACTAAACTAAAGTTGGAATTTATGGTACTAGTAACGACACTAGTAAAACTATCCAAAAATAATCCAATCTAGTAGTTGTTTAACTGAGTTTAATTGCCAAAACTGTAATGAGAGCACCTGTTAGAGCAGCCACAATTAACCACCAAGCTGGTACTTTTGCCTCGTTAGTAAATGAGTTTGTTGTTGAGCTTATTGGGGTAATCCCTGATGTCGAGTCAGAATCATTAGCAGTACTTTTCGAATTTTCATTCTGCGGGGTTGATAACATTCCGTCATCAATGACTTCAGGTGTCACTGGGGTTAATTCTCGATTGAACGCTTTAAAAAAATCGTCTGACATTTTTTTAGCCACGCTATCAATCAGTCTTGAACCGATTTGAGCTAACTTGCCACCTACATGGGCTTGAGCGTTATAGGAAAGTTCAGTTCCGTTTTCAACGGAAGTTAATGTCACCTTCGATGATCCCTTCCCAAAACCTACTGCGCCACCTTGACCCTCGAAAACTAATACGCAGGATTCTGGTGGATTTGCTTCAGTCACTTGTAAAGTACCTTTAAATTTCGCTTTTAATGGTCCAATTGCGGTAGTAATAGCCACCTTAAATTCATCAGGTGCAGTCAATTCGACAGATTCACAACCAGGTAAGCAATTTTTTAATACTTCAGGATTATTTAAAGCATTCCACACCGTTTGTTTATCAGCTGGGATGATTTGAGAGCCTAGTATTTCCATTATTTACCCTTAATAAATTGATCTATATATTAAAAATGATATCAGTATGAGAAGTTTAATGACAAATTCGTAAGCGAGGGCAAAAGGCGTAAAATATTTGTTCTGACTAAGTATTAAAGTCAATATTCTCTCCCACCATCAAATTTAGGAACAAATAATGAAAATCGTAGTCTTAGACGATTATGAAAAATCAATGATTTTTCTTAAAGAAAATAAAACGATAACTAGTAAAGCTTCAATCGAGATTTATCATGACCGTCTCATAGGCTCTGCTTTGGTTGATGCCATTGCGGATGCCAATGTAGTGGTTTTAATGCGTGATCGTACCCCATTTAAAGCTGCATTAATTAATCAAATACCAAATCTACAATACGTCATTTTTACCGGAAATCGTAATATGACAATTGATTATGATGTATTGGCCGCTAAAAACATTCCCGTTAGCTTTACTGAGTTCGGTCCATCAAAAGAGACGACGGTTGAGTTAACCTGGGCATTAATTCTGAGTGCCTATAAACGTATTGGTGAACAAAATACCGTGGCCATGTCAGGTAAGTGGCGGAATGAACATTCTGTTTTGCCAGCTTTACACGGTGAGCGCTTAGGAGTTTTAGGTCTAGGTTCGATTGGTTCAAAAGTTGCAAAAGTTGGTTTAGCCTTTGGCATGGATGTGGTTACTTGGAGTCCTAACATGACTCAAGAGAGGGCTGATGTCCACGGGGTAAAAGCAGTCAGTTTGGATGAATTATTACAAACTTCAAAAATTGTTACTTTGCACTTAGTTCCTGGTGAAGGCACAAAATATTTGATGAATGCTGAAAAATTATCTTTGATGCGACCTGACTCATTTCTAGTTAATACCTCTAGGTCGACTTTAATTGTTACTGGGGATCTAATTCAGGCTTTAAAACTGGGGCGACCAAGCATGGCGCTGTTGGATGTATTTGATGATGAGCCAATTAATGTTAAGGATGAGCTTTTTCAATTAGAAAATATATTTATAACGCCGCATCTTGGTTTCGTTCATCAACCGATTTTTAAGAATTTAACGATGGGAACTCAAATGGCACTTGAAGCATGGCTAAAAGGTGAGCCCCTAGTCAATCAGGTAAAGTAAACAATCTATTCCTTTAAAAACTCAAGCCTACCATTTTTTAAATGACCGGCTTTTTTTAAAGATTCCTCGGCGATTAGGTCGGGAATGAGATTAAAACAAGATACTGAGATAAATTAAAAACACCAACAATAAAAAATAGATTTTTTTCGAGTTCATTACACCTTAATGATTGGTAAAGATTGAATTCGCTTTCCAGTTGCTGAATAGATAGTATTTACATCGGAAAACCTACTAATTCATTTAAAAAAGTTACTTGAATAATTAAACCTATAATAAATAATTACTAATTTGTCTAGATAGCGATTTTATTCTAATTACAAAAATTTATAAGTGTATTTTTTTTGAAAGCTTTATCAAATTGTATTTAATTTCTTGTTTAACTTCTATCCTTCGTAGGTGCTTTTTTCTGGTAGCTTATTGTTTAGGCTTTTTTTTGCCTTTAGAGATTCTGAATGCCCAAATATTGAATGAAAATAAGATAAACCCACCCATCGTTCTCGCAGCAGCTAGTGTGAGACCAGCTTTAGAGGAAATCTCATCTAATTACCGGCTTTTAAAAAAAAATCATCCTAAAATTATTTACGGTTCATCGGGCAATTTTTATCAACAAATTATTAATGGTGGAAAATTTGATATCTTTATGAGTGCGGATGAGCATCTAGTTAACCAACTTCAAGAGAAAAAATTACTAAAAAATGACGGTAATGTTTATGTTCAAGGGAGGTTGGTTTTTTGGTTATCAAAACGGGTATTTTCTGATCCAATTGATTTAGAAACGCTTCAAAAGTCTTTAATTACTAAACCAGTAAACAAAGTGGCAATTGCAAATCCGAGTTTGGCTCCTTATGGCAAAGCTGCAGAAGAAGTATTGAGAAAATGGCCAAATTGGCCTGAAATAAGTAAGAAAATGATTATGGGAGAAAATATCGGTCAAGTAGCGCAGTTTGCCTTATCCGGTTCTGTGCAAGTAGCACTTTTACCGCTTTCATTGACTATGCACCCTGAAATGCAAAAAATAGGTTTTGCTTTGCCTGTACCTGACAATCTATACGAGCCCATTTTTCAAAAAATGGCAATGTTGAGTAATCACCCGGAAGCAAAGGACTTTTATCAATTCGTTTTAGATAAACAAAATAAAAAGATTTGGGAAAAATATGGTTTTACAGCACCTAATTAGATTGAAACACAACGACTAATCAATATGGATTTACAAGCTCTTTACTTATCCCTTCAATTAGCAGGTCTCACTGTAGTCATCTTGATTCCACTGGGAGTTCTTGTAGCGCATTTTTTCCCAATGAAAAATACGCTTGGGTCATTCGCAAAAGAAGCACTCATCACGCTTCCCTTGGTCTTGCCACCTACGGTACTTGGTTATTATTTACTGGTTGGATTTGGCGGTAATAGTTGGTTTGGACGTTGGTTCGAAATGATGACAGGTCAAACCTTGGTCTTCTCTTTTTTAGGGATATTAATTGCTAGTTTAATTTTTAATATTCCATTTGTAATGATGCCGATCCAAAGAGCGTTTGAAGCCATTCCACAAGATTTAAAGGATGCTAGTTCCACTTGTGGACTCTCTCCTTGGCAAAGATTATTCAAAATTGAGATTCCACTTGCCAATAAAGGGATCCTGAGTGCTGCTGTGATGACTTTTACGCACACTTTAGGCGAGTTTGGTGTGGTGCTTATGATGGGTGGCAATATTCCTGGGGAAACTAGAACTTTATCGATCTCGATTTACGATAGTGTTCAGGCTCTGGATATGCAGGGTGCAGGTGTAATGTCTATGTTCTTACTTGTCTTTTCATTTGTAGCACTGATTTTTACTCAACGCCTATCCTTAAGTGCTCGAGACTTTCAAGGAAATCTTCGATAATGACTTTAAGCGTTGAACTTAAACATACCAAGGGAATTCATTTAGAAATCGACTTTGAATGTAAAGCGGGAGAGCTATTAGCATTGGTTGGTCCCTCTGGAAGTGGTAAAACAAGTACCTTAAGAGCCATCGCTGGCCTGATGCCAATTGAGCAAGGTAAGATTCATTTACGCGATCAAGAAAAAAACCTTATATGGTTGGATACGCAAAATCATATTCAGATTCCAAGTTTTGAGCGTAAGGTTGGCATGGTCTTTCAAAACTATGCTCTATTTCCTCACCTCACAGCTTTAGAAAATATTGCTCTCGCTCTGCCCAAGGGGGGTTCAATCGAAATTGCTAAGCAACTGATGGAAGATATGGGCTTGATTGATTTTCATCATCGCTTACCCGATCAATTATCAGGCGGACAAAGGCAACGCGTAGCTTTAGCGCGGGCCTTTGCAAGAAAACCGCAAGTTTTATTATTAGATGAGCCATTTTCAGCGGTTGATCATCCTACCCGTAAAACACTGTATGAAGAATTGATTAAACTGCGGGAAAAAATTTCCATCCCGATTGTGATTGTGACGCATGATTTACGGGAAGCAAGACTTTTAAGCGATCGATTATGTATCTTAGATCAGGGTAACTCTCTACAAATTGGCCATCCTGAACACATTGTTTCAAGTCCAAGAAATGGTCGTGTTGCAGAACTCGTTGGTCTTACGGATATTTTTTCTGCGACCTTTTTAAAAGCCCAGCATCCTGATCAGGTTTTACAAAAACAAGCGACCCTTTTATGGGGTCAAGGGGTAGAAGCATTTCCTCTGACTATCATTGATAAAGGACGCTTACCTGATCAAACTGAAGTCAAGTGGGTGATTGCAAAAGAGTTTGTTGAAATCAGTAAAGAGTCTTTTGAAAGAATTAACACCGTCAGTGCTAAAGTGCTTCGAGTGAGAAGGTTGGGCGAAATTTCATCCGTAGATTTTGAAGTAGAGCTTGCTTTTAGTCCTATGATGCATTTCGAACTCAGTACGCGGATAGTGAATGAATTAAACATTGAAGTTAATGATCAAGTTTTCCTTTACTTAGATCCCAAAGGGATCCACATTATGCCTGTTTATAGCAGTTCAGCGCATAAAGAAATCGAGAAAAAAAAACGGGAAAAGCCACTAAAAATTGTTGCGGTAATTTTGGTTGCGGGGGAAGGTTCTAGACTTGGCGGTTTGCCGAAATCTTTAATTAAGATTGATGGTCAAACGATTTTAGAGCGGCAATTTAACGCATTGCAAGAGCTTGAGATTGAAGATGTGGTTCTTGTCACGGGCTATTATCAAGAGGCTTATAAAAGCATCAATCTCTCCAGTAGGGTGCTATACGCCCATAATGATCAGGCATCAACTGGGCAAGCTAGTTCAGTTCAACTGGCTTTAAAGACGATCCATGAAAAAATAGAGGATGTTGATGCCATCATTATGTTACTTGGTGATTTGCCACACGTTAATGCTGCAGACTTGCGGCAATTAATTGAGCAATTTAAAATTCGAACGCGGGGTGAGGTCGTAATGCCATTTGTTGGTTCACAGCGTGGTAATCCCGTTATTATTTCTGAAAAAGTTCTAAAAGAGATCGTTGTGTCACAAAATTTAACTGTTCGAGCTTGGATGGATCAACATCCTAATGAAGTAGAAGTTTGGCAAACTGAAAATCAACACTTCATCTTTGATTTTGATACGGTGGAAAATATTGAAACTTTTATTAAAAAAACAGGTGCGAAAGTTGAATTACCAAGAAAACACTAATTGAATTTGTTTTTAAACAGTGCATCATAGGAAGTTACACATTGCTTAAATGGATTAGAAATAACTCACAATAATGGAAAATATTGAAATTACCGTATTACGTGAATTGCTCTCTTGGCGTTTAAATAATAAGGCGGCTAAGCTGGTAACGGTTGTCAGAACTTGGGGATCATCGCCTCGGCCGATTGGTTCAATCATGGCTATTTGTGAGAATGGTAAGGTCATGGGCAGTGTCTCAGGGGGCTGTATTGAAGATGATTTGATTAGAAAAAATACTCAACACCCAATCACATCAGAGTCTAGCCCTGAATTTTTAAAGTATGGGATTTCAGCGGATGAGGCCCATCGTTTTGGACTGCCTTGCGGTGGAACCATTGAATTATTTGTTGAATACAATCCTGATATTCAAGCTTTAAAAGAATTAATCTCGCTCTTGGATCATGGCAAGCTAGTGAAACGGTCAGTTAATACACAAAATGCTCAAGTCCTCTTAGAAATCACTAACAATCCTGCAGAACTTGAAATCTTTGGTGAGTCTCTCATCAATACTTTTGGTCCTGAGTACCGGATGTTAATTATTGGGGCGGGTCAATTAAGCGAGTATTTAGCGACGATGGCGCTTTTTAATGGCTTTGCCGTTACTGTTTGTGATCCAAGAGAAGAGTATGTTGGTCATTGGGCGGTTCCAAACGTCACGGTGGTGACGAAGTCGCCTGATGATGTCGTCGTCGAATTTAAACCTGATGCCAGAACTTGTGTCGTAGCGTTGACTCATGATCCTAAATTAGATGATCTGGCTTTACTAGAAGCATTAGAAACTTCGGCATTTTACGTTGGTGCAATTGGCTCAAGAAGGAACAATACAGCCCGCAAACAACGCATGATTGAATATTTTGATCATACTGAGGCAAGCTTGGAAAAGCTGCGTGGCCCAATTGGTATTTTTATTGGTAGTAAGACGCCTTCAGAGATTGCGGTAAGTGTTATGGCTGAAATATTAGCTGTGAAAAATAATGTCAAGTTACCAAGGGAGATGGAAGTTGCGATCGCTAAAAATACATTATTGATAACTGATAATGACGGCATCAATGATGAAAACGCTTGTAAGATTAACTAATGTAAAAAAATAATCCAGTGATAAATGGGACCCAGATGGACAATAAAAAGAACTTGAATTCCTCGATTACCTCAGAATCTTAAGAGTCATCAAACGTATTACCTAATTCTCACAGGTACTACTCCAGGAGTTGGTTTTAGTAGAAAGCCACCAGAGTTTTTAAAGCCAGGGGACATTATGGAGTCCGAGGTAACTAGGATTGGCATTATCGGTTAATGCAACTTTCATATTTTTTAGGTAATATGGATTCATGAATATTAAAAAAACGACTCTTCCTTTAATTGGCTTGATTTTCAGCTTTGGCTTACTATCAGGTTGTGCTAACTTTGTAGATGTGAAGGTGACTCGGTATCATGTGTTACCGAACCCCACGTTAGTTCCCAGCTCATCTTCAACGAGTGTTTCTAGTCCTATGCCAAAGGTTGATTCCAAATCTAAGTTACCAATGCAGATTTTTAATGGTCAACACTTTGCGATGGTAAAGGACATACAGAAGGTAGAGGATATAGAATTTCAACAGTATGTTAGGGTAATTGCTAACGAGTTGACTAATTTGGGTTTAAAAGAGAGTGAGTCAAGTGACTTTTTAATTGATTTTAGACTCAGCTCTCCAGCTTCAGTTGGCGAAAGAATGCAACCTTATACAATTCCCTACAGTCGTGTGAATTGCTTCAGGGATGTTTATGGCAATCCTAATTGCCAGCCAATGACGGCTTATCAAACGAATTACTATCCCGTTAAATACAACTTCTTCACAAATGAACTCAGCCTTTTCATTAGTGATGCAAAAACAAATCAAAGGATTTGGCAGGGACGAGCTGAATCTATCAGCTATGATGAGCCAAATATGAAGGGTCTTTTACCTTATATGACTCGAGCTGCACTGAGTAATTTTCCTGGACCATCTGGGGTTACAGAGACAGTAAGATTTAGTGTGGACAAAAAATAAAATACTAAATACCTAATATGCACCACTGCCAAAGTAGTCCAATCACTGCACAGGCTAAAAGTAATTGAATAATACTTAATTGCCAACGAAGCAAGGCTATCGTTGATAACACAATGAGAGTCACAGAAAATCCACTCTGTAGGAGAGAGAAATTAGCTCCCATACCGATTGGAAATACAGTGTGATACATAAAAAACAGCGATAGACTTGTGATTACTCCTGTTACAGCACAGGAGATACCAGTCAAGATCGGAGCCAATTTAAATTCATGTCTGGATGATTCTATGAATGGACCACCTAAAAAAATAAAACAAAAAGAAGGTAAAAAGATAAACCAACTCACAATGCATGCACCTAGTGTGCCTGACAAAATTGGTGACTCTACAAATGCAGTATTGAGAAAAGCGGCAATGTAACCAACAAATGCTACAACAATAATTAAGGGGCCTGGTGTCGTTTCACCAAGGGCTAAACCATCCATCATTTGTGTTGCACTAAGCCAGTGGAATTGCTCCACTGCTGACTGAAACACGTAAGGTAACACTGCATAGGCACCACCGAAAGTAAGTAAGGCGGCCTTCGAGAAAAAGATGGCTAATTGAGCATAAATTCCGTTGATACCCCATATTTGAATCAGTATGGCCACAGGTAATGCCCACAGTAATATTGAAATGACTAAGATCTTTAAAAAACGTAGCTGATTAAATTGAGTATGTGGCAGTTGCGAAGAGCTATCGTTAATAACTGCATCGAAATCATCAGATTGATTATTACTACCATGTTGCGTTGAGCTCAAACGAAGCCAACTCGGAGCATAACGCTGGGCTAACCAACCAAGCAATCCTGCTGCAAAGATAATGATCGGGTAGGGAATGCTAATAAAAATACTGATTAAAGCACACAATGCAATAGCAAATTGAAATGGTGTTTTTAGGATACGCTTACCAATTTTGTAACCTGCTTGAATAACAATCGCCGTAACCGCCGGCTTAATCCCTAAAAAAATGCCGCTGATCAGTAAAGTACTACCAAAAGTCATATAGATAATTGATAGTGCGATTAAAAGGAGTAGGGCAGGTAATATAAAAAGTAAGCCAGCAACTACACCACCGATGGTGCGATGAAGTAACCACCCCATATAGATGACTAACTGTAAAGCCTCAGGGCCAGGTAAAAGCATGCAGTAGTTTAAGGCATGCAAAAATCGCTTTTCGGAGATCCAATGTTGTTTTTCAACTAGCTCATGATGTACCGTCGCAATTTGCCCTGCAGGTCCACCAAAACTAATAAAACCTAGTTTGAGCCAAAATTTCAGCGCTTCCTTAAATTGAACCGATGTTGGATTTTGGTCCATTGCATTGAATAGAGATAGGTTTTTGATTAGACTTCGTCCATGCCACCAACAACGTGACTAAAGCCGGCATCTACGTAGGTAATTTCTCCGGTAATACCATTTGCCAGATCAGACATGAAGAATGCCGCGGCGTTCCCAACATCATCGATACTGACGTTTCTACGAAGTGGAGCATTTTTTTCGACAAAATCCAAGATTTTTCCAAAGCCTTTAATGCCTGAGGCTGCCAAGGTTTTAATCGGGCCAGCAGAAATGCCGTTCACACGAATACTCTTTGGACCCAAAGAGCCAGCTAAATAACGAACACTAGCTTCAAGAGAAGCTTTGGCCAAACCCATCGTATTGTAGTTTGGTACATTTCTCATAGAACCCAAATAAGTAAGTGTCAGTAGGGCAGAGTTGGGGTTTAACATGGGTAAGGCAGCTTTGGCCATCGCTGGAAAGCTGTAGGCAGAAATATCATGGGCAATACGAAACGATTCACGTGACAAACCATCTAGAAAGTCACCTGCAATAGCTTCTTTTGGGGCAAAGCCGATTGAATGGACCAATCCATCAAAAGTGGGCCATGTAGGAGCTAAGTCCTTAAATAATTGTTCAATTTGTTCATCACTACTAACATCGCAGTCAAAAATTAAAGTACTATTAAATTCACTAGCAAAATCTGTAATACGACCTTTAAAGCGATCACCCACATATGTAAAAGCTAATTCTGCACCTTCGCGATGGCAAGCTTTTGCAATGCCGTAAGCAATTGACCTATTTGATAATAAGCCAGTCAAAACTATTTTTTTTCCAGTAAGAAAACCCATGTATATTTCCTCAAATAAGGTATTAAATGAACAAAAAAGACAAAACTTTTTTGTCCTCATTACAATTGTTACATATCAACATCTTGAAATTGTGATTTGAATGTTATCTATCGAATGAGAATCCTCCTAATTTTATTCCTTTTTTTCTGTCAGCCCCTTAATAGTTGGGGCTCTCATGCATTTGCACAATACGGTACTCCGAAATATCCAAAAGATTTCAAGTACTTTGACTTTGTCAATCCGAATGCTCCTCAAGGCGGAACTTTAACTTTAGCGAATCCTGATCGTAGAACAAGCTTTGATAAATTTAATCCATTTACATTAAGAGGTGTTGCTGCGCCTGGAGTGGCAGGATTAATGTTTGAATCTTTGGCGATTGGAAGTTCTGATGAAACCTCAAGTATTTATGGCTTGATTGCTGATGATATGGTGGTTGCAGCGGATCACTTATCGATGACTTTTCATTTGCGTCCTGAGGCTAAATTTAGTGACGGCAGTCCAATTTTAGCTAGCGATGTGAAATATAGCTTTGATACCTTGATGAGTAAAAAGGCACACCCTCAGTTTCGAACTGTTTACGCAGATGTTAAGCAAGCGGTAGTTATAAATGACCATCAAATTCGCTTTGACTTTCATACAAAAAACGGTCAAGCACCTTTACTGGTTGGTACTATGCCCATTTTTTCACCTAAGTGGGGTCAAAAAGCAGACGGGAAAAAAGTGAGTTTTGATGATTTGGCTTTTGAAATACCGATTGGTAGTGGCCCTTATTTAATTGATTCTTATCAAATGGGACGCAACATTGTTTTTAAAAAGAACCCAAATTACTGGGGTAATCAACTAAATGTTCGCATTGGTAGTAATAATTTTGACCGGATTGTTTATAAATTATTCAGTGACGATACAGTTAGGTTAGAAGCTTTTAAAGCAGGTGAGTTTGATGCCATTGTTGAGTACCGTGCGAAATTGTGGGCAAAAAGCTATGTGGGCTCTCAATTTAAAAACGGTAAGCTTAAAAAAGAAGATTTCCAACATCATAATGGTGCTGGTATGCAAGGTTTTGCGATGAATACTCGCCGTGAGATATTTAAAGACCCTAGAGTTCGTCAAGCACTTGGTTTAGCCTTGGATTTTGAGTGGTTAAATCGACAGATTTTTTACAACCAATATCGTCGTTTAGATAGTTATTTCTCTAACTCACTATTGGGCGCAAGCTACCAAGCAAATAGCTTACCGCAGGGCGAAGAACTTGCTTTATTACAAACTATTAAAGAGCGTTTTCCGAATGAAATCCCTGCGACTGTTTTTGGTCCAATGCCATCAGCCAATAGCACAGTATTACCGAATTCGTTACGTGGTAATTTACTAAAAGCTAGAGATTTATTGGCCCAAGCTGGGTGGCATTATAAAGATGGGGCATTGCGTAATGCAAAGGGCGAAATCTTTGAATTTGAAATGTTGGAGGATAGTCCATTTTTACTCCGCATTTTGTCAGCGTACGTGCGGAATTTAGAAAAACTGGGAATTAAAGCGAATGTGCGAACTACCGATTTTGCTCTTTACCAAAAGCGTCTAGATCAACATGACTTTGATATGACGACAATTCGATATATGGATAGTCAAAGTCCCGGTAATGAATTGTTGGATCGGTTCGGTAGTATGGCGGCAGATCAAAATGGTTCAGATAACCACATTGGGGTTCGATCAAAAGCAGTTGATCAATTAATTGCTGAAATTACTAATGCAGCGACACCTGAAAAATTATATTCCGCATCAAGAGCCCTAGATCGGGTATTAATCCATCAATATTTTGTGATACCCCATTGGTATAACCCAACTCATCGCGTGGCATATAGTACCGAGCTGGGTTTTCCTCCGCCGCCACTTTATTACACTGCTGAGTGGTGGATTCTCACCAATTGGTGGAGAAAATCAGATACTCAGGAAGCCAAATAATGCAACACGGATTATTACCCTATATTTTTAAACGTATTTTATTAATGATTCCGACATTAATTGGTGTCATGACCCTGACTTTTGCTGTCGTTCAGTTTGTTCCTGGTGGGCCTGTCGAACAAATGGTACTTGAATTAAAAGGGCGAGGTGGTGCTGGAGTCGGTGCTGGTGAAGCTACTGGTTCAGGAAGTAACTATCGTGGTCGTCAAGGCATTGATGAAAAAAATCTGGCAGAAATTAAGGCTCTGTATGGGTTTGACAAGCCACCGATTGAGCGATATTTTGACATGTTAAAGCGCCTTGCAACCTTTGATTTAGGGGATAGTTATTATCAACATCAGAGTGTTTGGAGCTTAGTGGTTTCGAAATTGCCTGTTTCAATTAGCATCGGACTTTGGACATTCTTTATCACTTATCTGATATCTGTGCCTTTAGGAATTATGAAGGCGATACGAGATGGGACTCGCTTTGATACCACCACAAGTATTTTCATATTAATTGGTTATGCAATCCCAGGTTTTGTGATGGGGGTCGTATTGCTGGTCTTGTTTGGCGGCGGTACTTTTTTACAACTCTTTCCTCTTCGAGGTTTGGTTTCGGATCAATGGGAAACTTTTTCGTGGAGTGCGAAAATTGTTGATTACATTTGGCATCTAGTACTCCCAATCACAGCCTCAGTTCTGGGCAGTTTTGCGGTGATTACGATGCTAACAAAAAATTCCTTTATTGAAGAAATTCGTAAACAATACGTTATTACTGCCAGAGCCAAAGGACTATCAGAACAGCAGGTCCTCTGGAAGCATATTTTTCGCAATGCCATGATTCCATTAGTAACAGGTTTTCCGGCAGCCTTTATTGGTGCTTTTTTTGCGGGATCTTTATTGATTGAAACCTTGTTTTCATTAGACGGACTTGGTCTGATGTCTTTCGAAGCCGTTATTAGAAGAGACTATCCCGTTGTTTTAGGAACTTTATATATTTTTACTTTAATCGGTCTAGTTACAAAGTTAATTTCTGACGTTGCTTACGTTTTAGTAGATCCTCGCATTCAATTCGATGCTGGAGGAAATTAAGCGATGGTGACCATTACAAACGCTTCAAAAAGAAACACTGCATGGAAACGATTTAAAAAAAATCGGCTAGGCTATACAAGTTTCTGGATTTTTTTGATCATCTTTGTGGTTAGTTTATGTGCAGAAATAGTGGCAAATGATAAGCCAATTATTGCTGTATACCAAGGGCAGGTTTTTTTGCCGATTATCAAAGACTATCCTGAAACCGCTTTTGGTGGTGACTTTGAGTCCAATACTGACTTTCATGATCCAATCATTCGTAAGAATCTTTCTGAAAAAGGCAATTGGGCAATCTACCCCTTAGTTCAATTTAATTATTTAAGCTTAAATTACTTTGCAAAAGAACCAAACCCAGCAGCACCTAGTGGAGATAACTGGTTAGGTACGGATGACCGTGGGCGTGATGTATTAGCTAGATTAATTTATGGCTTTAGACTATCTGTTTTATTTGGTTTAGCCCTTACTCTGGTTGGGGTAGTAATTGGTGTGATGCTTGGTGGCTTAATGGGGTATTTAGGTGGTAAGTTTGATCTCATCACGCAACGTATTGTCGATGTTTGGAGATCACTTCCCGAATTATATTTATTGATTATTTTTGCTTCGGTATTCACTCCAAGTATTTGGTTACTAGTCATTTTGTTATCCTTGTTTAGTTGGATTAACTTGTCAGATTATGTCCGGGTGGAATTTTACCGAAATCGGAGTTTAGAATATGTCCGTGCCGCGAGAGCGCTAGGTGTGTCTGATTTTCAGATTATGCGTAAGCACATCCTTCCCAATAGTTTAATTCCAGTGATTACTTTTTTACCATTTCAAATGAGTGCTGCAATCCTGTCTTTAACGAGCCTTGATTTTTTGGGTTTAGGTGTCCCACCCGATACGCCTAGCCTTGGTGAGTTATTGTCGCAAGGTAAGTCGAACTTAGACGCATGGTGGATCTCTTTAGCAACGTTTATTGTTTTGGTTGGTACACTTTTGTTGTTAACGTTTATTGGTGAGGGACTTCGGAATGCTTTTGACCCAAGAAGAGGGAGTCAAACATGAGTTATGACTTAAGCATTCAAGGTCTGAGTATTGGTTTTGGCGATGGACGTAAAGAAAAAAATGTCGTCAACAATATTAGTTTTGATCTTCAACAAGGCCGTCGACTTGCAATTGTTGGTGAGTCAGGCTCTGGCAAATCCATTACGGCACTTTCAATTTTAGGGTTGTTGCCTGAGACAGCTCAGATTCAAGGTAAAATTCTTTGGAACGGACAAAACCTTTTAAGTTTAAGCAACCAAGAAATTCGTCGTATTCGTGGGCGTGAGATCGCCATGATATTTCAAGAGCCCATGACGGCACTTAATCCATTGTTTACAGTGGGTAATCAAATTGCCGAGACGGTAGCGATCCATGAAGTTACTTGGTCAAAATCGCAATGTCTCGACCGAGCTTTACAAATGCTTGAGAAAGTTGGTTTGCCGGATGCACAAAATAAATTAAAGGTTTATCCGCATCAACTGTCTGGAGGTCAAAGACAAAGGGTCATGATTGCGATGGCCTTATCAACGAAGCCTAAATTACTCATTGCCGATGAACCAACTACTGCATTGGATGTTAATTTACGTCAACAGATACTTAATTTGATTTTAGAGTTGCAAAATGACCCAGATGGACATGGCATGTCCGTCTTGTTGATTACCCATGACTTACATTTAGTTAAAAAATTTGCTCAAGATGTAGCTGTAATGTATCAAGGAAAAATAGTCGAGCGGGGTACCGTACAAGAAATATTTCAAAATCCGCAGTTACCTTATACCCAAACTCTGATCAATAGCCGTCCCGAAAATAAACTCTTACCGATTGTCCCTTTGGCAACAGAGATTTTAAAAGTCGATCAAATTTCTGTTACTTATCCAATTCCTAGGGTGGGCTGGGATCAGTTTAAAAAGGTATTTAGTCCACCGAACTTGAAGTATGTGTTAAACGGCGTATCTTTTAATTTAAGGCAGGGTGAGACGATTGGCGTAATTGGTGAGTCCGGTTCTGGTAAAACCACTTTAGGTATGGCTTTACTGGGCTTGTCTCCTGGCATATTTGCCAAAGTTGAAGGCTCAGTAGATGTTTTTGGCAAACCTTGGTTAAGTCTTACTGATTACCAACGAAGACCTTTGCGGGCAAAAGTTCAGGTGATATTTCAAGATCCTTTTGGTTCGTTATCACCTAGGATGTCTGTGAGAGAGATTATTGGTGAAGGTCTTTCAGTACATGCAAAAGATCTAAGTCCAAGTCAAATTGATCAAATGGTTACAGATGTTCTTTTAGAAGTAGGTTTAGACAAGAGTTCTGCAGATCGATATCCGCATGAATTTTCTGGTGGACAACGACAGCGCATTGCCATTGCCAGGGCCCTTATATTAAAACCTGAAATTTTAATTCTTGATGAACCAACTTCAGCCTTAGATGTCACCATTCAAAAACAAGTATTAAGTTTATTAACCGATTTACAACTTAAATTTAACTTAGCTTATGTTCTGATTACCCACGATCTCGCCGTAGTACAAGCGATGTCACATCGGTTAATGGTGCTTCAAAATGGTGCAATTGTGGAGCAAGGTGATACACAGGCAGTTATTCAGCATCCTCAACACGAATATACTAAGAACTTAATCAACGCTGCATTTTAATAAACCTCACGAAACTTAAGGGTAAATAAGTCCTTGAAATTTTGTCCAAAGGTGTCTAAAATGTTAAAAGACATAAAATCTTAGAAGTACTATATAAAGTTATCATGAATTTTCAAACACTTACGAACAAATCACTACAAGCTGCATTGATTGCTACTTCTTTAGTAGCCTCTGTAAGTTTTGGTCAAAATATTGATGATAACCAAGCATCAGCTCCCAATTCAGTTGGAAATAGTACTTCATTGAATTTCAATAATGCACCATCTAATACACCTTCAAACAGTTCAGTAGCTTCTACAGTAAAGCCTACTTTCTACGGTAAGGTAACAAATCAACTTTCAGAGAGTTCTTCATCATTAATTAATAACGCCATGAACCTTATTGGTGTTCGTTATCGTTGGGGCGATAAAGTTCAGACCGGATTTGATGCTAGTGCTTTTGTGAAGTATGTTTTGAAAGATAACTTGGGATTTCTGTTCCCCGTTAAAACGACTGATGATATGAGTAAAGTTGGTTTGCAAGTATCAAGAGAAAGTTTAAAACCTGGTGATTTAGTTTTTTTTAACACGCTAAAGCGCGAATATTCTCATGTGGGTATTTATGTTGGTGAAAACAAATTTATTCATTCGCCAGCTAGAGGTTCCGGTGTCAGGGTCGATGATATGACTTCTGTTTATTGGGATATGCGCTTCGACGGTGCTAGAAGAGTTAATGAATCAAAGTTTCCTAAAGAAGCATTACTCTCTCAGTAATTACTTGAAATTACGGTAATACTCATCTATTTTTTTCTTCAGTAAGTCCATTTGTTGTTGCATTGCTTCTTCTCCAGCAATGATTGCCGTATTTCGGGCTTTAAAGTCTGTTCCTTTCATTGAGCTAAGCTTTGGAACGACGACTACATCAGCAAGTGGCATTTCGAATAGACTAATATTTCTACCCATGATGGTCGTTGTTTGAAGAAGTACGCCAAAAGTGCCATTGACATCTTGATCTACAGGTTCTGAAGAAATATTAACCGCAATCACAATATCTGCTCCCATTTGCTTTGTAAATCGAATAGGCACTGGTGATGACAGACCCCCATCTACATACTCTCGATTTGAGATGCGGGTTGGAGAAAAAACCCCTGGAACTGAACTTGAAGCCCTTACAGCTTGGCCTGTATCTCCTCTGCGAAATAGAATTGCATCACCAGTTTTTAAATCAGTTGCAACAATTCCGAGTGGAATTTCCATTTGGTCGATAAGTTTATTTTTTACTAACTTATTGACATGGTTTTGAAGCGCATCTCCTTTAATAACGCCACCAAATTTATTCGAAAATGGGTTTGCCCAATCGGTAATGCTGGCTTCATCAAGGTTAATAGCAATGCGGTGAAGTTCGTTTGCAGAAATTCCAGTAGCGTAAACTGAGGCAATGACACTTCCCGCACTCGTCCCAACAATCAGATCGGGTTTAATCTGATTTGCTTCTAATACCTTTAAGACGCCAATATGGGCAAATCCTCTAGCAGCACCACCACCTAAAGCAATACCAATAACTGGGGGTTTTCTTACTGGCACTGATAAAACAGAAGGTGGGGGTAGCGGTGGAAGTGGGGTTTGACATGCAGATAAACTGACCATCAAGGTAATAATACTTAAAAACTTGAGTATTTTAGGGTTGTTAAAAAGCATTGGTATTTGAATTCTTAATTTACTAGTCAACTGAGTATTATCGCAATTTTTGGCGAATGAGCATCTTACATAACCTTAATTTCTAGAAGTAGGATTCTTTTGTTGGAAGATCTTGAACTGATAGGTAATTCTAAACTCATAAAGAGAGCTGATTTTTCATATTAATTAGTCCATTATTTGTTTTATATCAACCTCTTAACGTGCCATTAAAAAGTTTGAAAAGTGGATTTTGCTTTGTTTAGAGTAAATTAGATATATAATGGCTCTATTCTTGGATTAAACCATCTTCTGCGTTTCCAAAATGGTTCTTCTGATGACACTAAAAGCAGAATTAAAAGTAAAAATTTAGCATTGATTGCTAATTGAAATTCCTTGCTAACTACCATTGAAAGTTTATTAATAGCAATTTTTATTGCCTCACATCATGATTGAAAACCATTACAAGTTAGTCCTTGAGACTGCTCTATTGTGTTCAACAGAACCACTATCCTTAAATGAATTAGGTCGTTTATATGGGGATGAAGTTACTCCTGAAAACATTATTGTTTGGATCAATCAATTGCAAAATGATTGGTCTGACAAAGGTCTAGAATTAGTTCAAGCTGGAACAGGTTGGCGCTTTCAGAGCAGACTGGCAATGCGTGAGTATTTAGATCGCTTAAATTTTGAAAAACCTCCAAAATATTCTAGAGCAGTGATGGAAACCTTAGCAATCATTGCCTATCGTCAACCCGTTACTCGCGGCGAAATTGAAGAAATCCGTGGGGTTGCAGTGAGCTCGCAAATCATTCGTCAATTAGAGGATCGGAATTGGATTGAGGTGATTGGACATAAGGATACAGTGGGTAGACCTGCCTTATTTGCTACGACGAAACAATTCTTAGATGATATGGCAATTACAGGTTTGAAATATTTGCCAGCATTAGATGACGGAACACCAGTGGCAGATATTGCCCAACAAGTAATTAATTTTGAAGAGCTATCAATAAGCACCAATTCAGAAACTGAAAATGCGCCTACTGATTTTCAAGAAGTGATTAACCCAGAATCACTGGAAAGCAATACTCCAGTGGATGAGATAACTTCTTC
>CANFME010000037.1 GCA_947448305.1 Burkholderiaceae bacterium | reverse complement strand
TAACGACGCTCTGACTGGTGGTACTGGTATTGATACCTTCACGGTAAGTGCTGGTGTTGACACGATTACTGACTTGGGTAACGGCGGTGCCGATATCTTGACCGTAGCTGCAGGCGCAACTGCCAATGCTACAGTTACAGCCGCTTGGACAGCAACAGCAGCTAGCATAAATAATGGTGTAGAAAATATTACTACAGCTGGCTTGGCTGTGAACTTAGCAGCAGTCACGACTGGTAATGGCTTTACCATGACTAATACTGGGGGGTCTTTAAAATTCACTGGCTCTGGCTTAAATGACACTTTAATTGGTGGTTGTGGTTCTGATACTTTGATCGGTGGTGCTGGTAGCGATATCTTAACCGGAGGTAAAGGTTCGGACGTCTTCGTGTTCAATACCGCATTTGGCACGGATGTCGACACGATTACCGACTTTTTATCCAAGGCTGATATAGTTCAACTTAGTAAGTCATTTTTTAAAGCTCTTGGAAATGTGAACCAAACAATTACTTCAAATCAATGGCTTGAAGCTACAAACCACAATGCAACTTCCCAAACTCAGCGTGTTATTCATGATACCGTCGATGGGGGATTGTATTATGATGCCGATGGAAGTGGTGCTATAGCTGCAGTGAAGATTGCAGTGATTGGTGTTGGTCATATGGAGAGTGGAGATATTTCAGTAATTGCCTAAAGACACCTGGGATACTTTTATTCATCCTCAAGTTTGAAGATTAAGACCTTAAGCATTTTGCTGCTTAGGGTCTTATTTTTTGACTTGTCAGTTGGGATGTCCTCGATTACTTCTAATTAATTTTTTTGATGTAACTATCGCCAAAAATTCTTGAAGCTCTCTAGCTTTAATGAAAAAATTTGGATGAATTGTATAATCGGTCTGCAAAACTTCTTTTCAAATTTGTGAATTTAATCACTTTAAATAGGTTCGACTTATTTACGCATGAAAATCTTAAGTCTCATTCCACCCATGACGCAGTTAAATACGCCGTATCCATCTACAGCGTACCTAACTGGATTTTTAAGGTCTCGTGGCATTGATGCTGTTCAAGAAGATTTAGCCTTGGCTTTAGTACTTAGTTTCTTTAATCCTTCAGGCTTATTTGAGGTTAAAAATCAGGCTCTGGTAATTCCTGAGGCCTACCGAAGTAGTAGCGTCAACTTTTTTCTTGATTACTTTGATGACTACCAATCAACTATTTCATCTGTCATTGCCTTTTTACAAGGTAAAGATAGCACCCTAAGTCACCGAATTAATTCACGTGATTTTCTACCAGAAGGACCGAGATTTTCTTCATTGGATGCGTTTGATGATGATTCTGGAGATCCATTGGCCTGGGCTTTTGGTGCACTAGGCTCTCAAGATAGGGCGCGTCACTTAGCAACCTTATACCTTAATGACCTATCAGATGTTTTGCGGGATGCGGTTGATAGTCGCTTTGAATTCGTTCGTTACGCAGAGTCCTTGGCAGGCAGCCAGCCGACCTTTACACCGCTTCATGATGCTTTGAGTGCAGAATCTAATTTAATGGATTTACACCTAAGGGATTTAACCCTTGAGACTCTTCATCGGCATCAACCTCATTTAGTACTTTTATCTGTTCCTTTCCCAGGTGCGATGTACGCAGCGCTTCGAATTGCGCAAACGATTAAAAATACTGATCCAAAAATAAAGATTGCTCTTGGGGGTGGTTACGTTAATACAGAGTTACGCGAGATGACAGATGCTCGTATTTTTAATTACTTAGATTTCGTTACCTTAGATTCAGGCGAGCGGCCATTGCTAGCATTGTTAGAACATTTAGCTGGCAAACGTTCTAAAAGTCGATTGGTACGCACCTTTATTAAAGGTGAGGGTGACATCGTTGAATTGATCAACTGGCAGGAGCCAGATATCCCATTCGAGGATGTTGGAACCGCAACTTGGGATGGTTTGCCCCTGGACTCTTATTTGTCATTGTTAGATATGCTCAATCCAATGCATCGTCTTTGGAGTGATGGACGGTGGAATAAATTAACTGTAGCGCATGGATGCTACTGGAAAAAATGTAGTTTTTGTGATGTCTCTTTAGATTATATTTCTCGATATGAGACTGCCTCAGCTAGTTTACTAGTAGACCGGATTGAACAAATCATTGCTGAAACTGGTCAGACAGGATTTCATTTTGTTGATGAAGCAGCTCCACCAAAAATCTTAAAGGCATTAGCTGAAGAATTAATTCATCGCAAAGTAGTGATTTCTTGGTGGGGTAATATTCGATTTGAAAAGACATTCACTCCTGAATTATCACAATTACTGGCTAAAAGTGGTTGTATTGCTATGTCTGGGGGACTTGAAGTTGCTTCGAATAGATTACTTGATTTAATGAAAAAAGGTGTTACAGTTAATCAAGTAGCACAAGTAACCAAAGGCTTTTCGGATGCGGGTATCTTAGTCCATGCTTATTTGATGTATGGCTTTCCCACTCAAACCCTGCAGGAAACAGTTGATGCCCTTGAATATGTTAGACAACTGTTTGAGCAAGGTTGTATTCAGAGTGGTTTTTTTCATCGTTTTACATGCACGGTTCACTCGCCAGTTGGTAAAAATCCCGAGGATTATGGTGTCCAACTAATGCCACTTCCTAAAATAAGTTTCGCAAAAAACGATATTGGTTTTATCGATTCAACGGGAGTCGATCATGATGGCTTAGGGCAAGGTTTGAAAAAGGCAATATATAACTTTATGCATGGTGTAGGTATGGATGAAGATATTCGAAATTGGTTCGATAGTATGAATGTTGAAATTCCTAGACCGTCAATTTCTAAAAGAGTAATTGCGAAAGCTATTGAAAAAAAAGAAGTGAAGTCAATTAATTAGATTCAAATTTTAGTACAAAAAACTTCTACAAGATTATTAAACTAAATTTCATTGATTAAAGAAATGCATTATGAAATAGTTGATGTCTTATATAGCAACTGAACTGTATTTTTACTAAATGGAAGTTTGAATTAATTGGAAATTTTAAGTGCAATATTACTTCTCTTTCAGGAAGAGAAAGTTCAAGATGGAAGTTCTATAATTTCTATCTTGATATTAATAACTATTTTAGATTTCGAGAAAAAAAATAAAGAATTATCTTTGAAGAAACTTTATCTAGAATTAGGACAATTTAGTGACGTGACGATTAGAAAAGATTTAAATAGGTTATCTAACGATAAGCTCATAAAAATTGAAACGACTAAAGATGATTTACGAATAAAAATCTTATCTTCAACTCCTCGACTTAAATCAATTGAATTAAAAATTAATAACTTAGTAAGTTAATACCAATCCATATAAATTCGGCTCTATCCTTTATATCAAATGATTCATTTAAAAAATTTTAAATCTCCCATTCCATCTTGACTAGGATCAATAAATAAGTCCATTAATATTAATGAAGGTGATGATGAAAACATTTATCGGAATACAAGGAAATGATCGTGGACATTGGGTTGGAGATGGATTCCCTGTTCGAACTCTTTTTTTCTACCAACATCTTGGTAAACAAATGAGTCCTTTTTTGATGCTTGATTACGCTGGTCCTCATCATTTCCTAAGTACAACTGAGCGCAGAGGCGTTGGTTCACACCCCCACAGAGGCTTTGAAACTGTAACGATTGTTTATGAGGGCGAAGTATCTCACAAGGACTCAACCGGAGAGGGTGGAACGATTGGTCCAGGAGAAGTGCAGTGGATGACTGCAGGTGCTGGGATTCTTCACGAAGAATATCACTCTGAGAATTTTGCTCAGAATGGAGGAAATCTGAGAATGGTTCAACTATGGGTTAACTTACCAGCCGAACATAAAATGGCTAAACCTGGATATCAAGCAATTTTTAATCAGCAAATTCCGAACTTTGACTTGGATAATAACTCTGGAACTGGCAGGGTGATTGCAGGTTCATATCTACAACATCAAGGCCCTGCAAATACGTTTACCCCTATGAATGTAATTGACTTTACTTTGAAAAAAGGAAGTAGTCTCACGATTCCCGCCCCAGATGGATGGAATACCTCTTTAGTCATTATGCATGGCGCAGTTAAGGCTCAAGCGAGCGCGATTGCTCGTGATGCACAGATGCTTGTCTTTAGTGCCGAGGGACAAGATATTCAAATTACTGCGATAGAAGATTCAGTGGCTTTATTACTCAGTGGTGAACCCATTGATGAACCGATTGTTGGTCACGGTCCATTTGTTATGAATACGCAAGCAGAAATTGTGCAAGCCATAGAAGATTTTAACAGCGGTAAATTTGGCAGAATTTAGTCAATTTCTTTGATCTTCTATCAAATATTTTTTAAGCATTCAAGCTCTGCACTCATGTTAGGATATTGTCTATAACTATAAAAGTGGAGACATTATGCAATCAAAAAAAGAAATCGGCTTGGCCATTGTGGGGTCGGGGAAAATTGGTACCCTACGTGGGAAACTCGCCAAAATGCATCCATCCGTTAGGTTTATTGCTGTATCAGATGCAAATCCTGAAGCAGCCGAAAAATTAGCTAAAACAATTGGTGCTGATTATTGGTCTACAGACAATTTAGAAGTGATGTCCTTGCCAGAGGTAAATGCGATTAACATCGCAACTAGTGAGCATGAGCACACAGTGCCTTTATTAGCAGCTCTTGATCGCGGCGTGCCCGTCTTAGTTGAAAAGCCCATTGCCTTATTAGAAGAGGATGCTAAACAAGTCATCGCTAAAGCAGAGCAACTCAATAGTGATTTACATATCGGCTACAGTCGGCGCTACAAAAACCGTTATTTGATCGCTAAAGAGCAAATTATTCAGGGTAGATTAGGTGTAATAACCGGCGCCTGTGCGCGTTTGTATAACTCGCGCTCACAATGTTTTGCTATGCTAAAACGTAATAAAGGAGCGACTCCTGTCGTCGATGCGCTCACCTATTATGTGGATTTAATGGGATGGTTACTAGCAGATAATCCGGTAGTAGAAGTCTTTGCTAAAGGTCAAAAGGGCGTTATCCACGCAGCTGGGTATGATACTGAGGACGTAACCTGGGCTATTTTGACTTGTAAAGATGGTGCCGTAATTAATTTAGGCGTCAGTTATGCATTGCCTGAAAAATGGCCCTCTGTAGGACACTCGGCACGGGTTGAGTTATTAGGAACCCACGGCACGCTGTTAATTAATGATGATCATACCGATCAAATCATGCATACAGATCTTGGCTTTCCTCATGTGTATTTAACTGATCATAAAATCGAAACCGTTTTTCTTGAAAGTTCGACTCCAGGTGATTGGGCATTAGGAGATTTCTTAGGGCCGATTGCTGATGAGACAAGAGCATGGCTTGATTACCTATCTACCGGTAAGCCTTGTAATCTTGCTAAACCTAGGGATGCAATTCGGACTTTAGCCGTTACCTTGGCGATTGAAGAGTCAGCTAGAACCGGCAAAACAGTTTATCTAACACCCCATTAAGCCATGATGAAATCGAATAAGATATGGCTTGCAATAGCCATCCTTCTCCTGGGGCTTAACTCGTCTTCTGCTTTTGCAGATTATCCAGACCGTCCAATTAAGTTAGTTGTAGCGTATCCACCGGGTGGAGGTACCGATATCGTCGCTCGCCTAATTGCCCCAGAACTTGGTAAGCAATTAGGTCAAAATATCACGATTGAAAACAGAGGTGGTGCTAGTGGCAATATTGGCACCGATGCTGTGGTCCACTCACCACCTAATGGTTATACATTACTAATGGGCAACATTGGCCCCAATGCCATTAACGTTAGCATCTTTAAAAAGATGCCTTACAACCCAGAAAAGGATTTATCACCGATTGCGCTCGTCGGCATTACACCCAATGTATTAATCACCGCTCCGGATTTTCCAATTAAGAATATTCCTGATTTAATCAAACTAGCAAAATCCCAACCTGGCAAGATCAATTTCCCATCCGCTGGTAATGGCACCTCCTCTCATTTGTCTGGTGTCTTAATGAATTCAATGGCTGGTCTCGACATGGTTCATATTCCTTACAAAGGAGGTGGGCTTGCTATTACAGATTTACTGGGTGGACAAGTACAGGTTTATTTTGCAACCATCCCAGCCGCAATGCCCTTTATTAAATCGGGCAAAGTCAAAGCTATTGCAGTGACTTCCGAGCAAAGATCCAGTGCCTTGTCGGATTTGCCTACTATTGCAGAGTCAGGGATTCCAGGCTACAGTGCTTCGACTTGGTATGGTCTTTACGCACCAAAGGGTACACCCAATGAAGTCATTGAACAAATTCATAAAGCGCTGATGGAAGTTTTAAAAAATCCGAGTGTGAAAGAACAGATGTTACAAAGAGGATTTGAAGTTGCGACGACAACGCCTGCTCAATTTGCAACCTTTATTCATAGTGAAATTGCCAAATGGGCTAAGGTTGTAAAGATTGCTGGCTTAGAACCAGAATGAAAAATGCCTAACTATTGTGGATATTGTGGATCAGTTCACTTTAGTTAGGCATTTGAGTTGTACTCACAGTTCTAATGACTTAAACCATTAAAGCTTTTTTTACTCTTTCTGGTGCTAATGGATATTGGCGAATTCGAACGCCTGTGGCATCAAAGACGGCATTGGCAATCGCAGCTGGAATACTAACCAAACCAGGCTCAGCCACACCTCCAGATGCTTTATCTGGACGATTAAGGAGAATCAAATCCACTTTCCCTGGAATATCTTTAATGGTAGCAATTGGATAGGTATTCCAATCAACACTGGTCACCTTGTTTTCATCAAAGTGAACTTCTTCATAAAGAGCGCGGCTAATGCCTTGCATGATTTGTCCTTCAAGGGCAGCATTTACACCAGCTGGATTAATGATGAGACCACAATCCATCGCAATCACAATTTGACGTACCCAAATTCTGCCCGTCTTTTTATTTACTTCGACTTCACAACCCACTGCGGCATAAGACTGATAACCGTTATATAAAGCAACACCTCGACCAACCTGCAAATCACCTGAGCTTTTCGCTTTTGTTTTAGTTGTCCAATTAAATTTATCTGCTACCGCCTTCAGAACATCTTTTTCACGAGGCTCTTGAATATGTTTCATTCTGAAGTCAACTGGATCAATTTTCGTGGCATGCGCCACTTCATCTATAAAGCACTCTTGAGCAAATCGAGTTTGCATTTCTTGAGGTGCTCTTAAATGAGCTGTTCTCAGCGGTGATGCTTGATTTAGATAAGATGGTACTGTTTCCCACCAGTGCACATGATTTGGGAATTTATAACTTTCTTCCGGAATATTAAAGTTAAACGCGGTCCATTTCTTATGACCTGTTTGCATTCCAACCAAAGTATGCTCAGGACTTTCAGCATTGAATTTAACATCCCAGCCATTAAATCCTTTAGCCTTAAATAACCAAGCAGTAATCTCATTGTTGGTTCCAATACCTGCTTTCATAGACATAATAGCGGCTGGGGCCTTTGGATCCCAAGCAGTTCCTTCTTCCCTAGACCATTGAACTCTTACTGGTTGTCCAAAAGCTTTAGATAATAAGGCGGCTTCATAAGGTGCCTCATCTGCATCACTACGTCCATACGAGCCAGCCCCATGCATCCATTTTGCTTCTACTGTTTCAGGAGCAAGTTTTAAAAACTTTGCAATTCCTTCTCTTTGGAAGTGAGGTTTTTGTGTATCAGTCCAAATTTGAGTTTGATCTTTTTTAACATCCACTACACCACATGAAGGCGCAAAGCGTGCATGTGATTGAAAGGGTGCATAGTACTCGGCTTCAATAACTTTGGCCGAAGTTTTTAATGCTGCTAAAGTTGGTTCAGGGTTGTACTCTTTTTTACCAAAAAACATCGGAACAGCATTGGTAAAAGTAGGTTTTGCATCTTTGATGTAATTGAAGACATTTTTTTCACCACCCGGAAATGGGGCGTTGACTTCAGACCATTCAATCTTTAATGCTTTTGCAGCTCTTACTGCATCCCATTCTGTCTTTGCTACTACCGCGACAAAGGTACCTTCACGAAATACTCGAACACCTGGAATAGCAGCAATTGATTTTTCATCAATCATGATGGGGGTGGAACCTGCCACTGGTGGTCGAATTCCTCTTGCATGAAGTAAGTTATCCGGTCTGATATGCGCAGTAAAGTGCTCTGAAGCATTGACGACATTGAGAATATCTCTTCTGCCGTGTGACTGACCAACTAACTTGTACTCACTGGGGGATTTCGGCTTAGCAAGACCAGTGACATTCATGTCATTACCAATCCGCTTATTCCATTCTAGAGATGTAGAGAAGTTTTTATTACCGATGAGTTGTGCGTAGGTGATTTGTTGTGCAGGGTTATTTTTATTGAATACTTTTCCTGCAACCACCTGTAATTGATCTACGGGTGTATTTAATTCTTTCGAAGCTAATCCAACTAAGATTCGCTTTGCTTCAGCTGCCGCATTACGAATTGGTACTGCTCCTTGGCGAATCCCAGAAGAGGCGCTACCACCTCCTTGATTTGCAGATATTCTTGTGTCGCCAAAATTTACCTGAACACTGCTCAGTGGGACATCTAATTCCTCAGCTGCAATCATGGCATAAGCAACATCTAAGCCTTGTCCACAGTCCATTTTTCCAGAGTTAATTATTACATTACCATCCGCGCCAATTTTGATCCACGTATCCAAAGCGGAAGGATTGGGGCCAAGAACTTTAGGAGCCGTTTGATTTTGAGCGTTTACTTCAAGACTAGGTAAGACACCTGAAACACCAATGACTAAAGCAGAGGAGCTTTGAAGAAATTCACGACGGTTTAATTTAAAATTTTTCATGGTTTATCCTTAAGCCATAGCCATTTGGTCACGCGCTTTTTTAACAGCTCTTAAAATAGCAATTTGGGTCCCACAACGACATTGAACATTGGATAAACCGTTAATAATTTGCTCATCAGATGCTTTAGGATTATTTTCTAGGAGCGCAATGGACTGCATAATCCAACCATTGGTGCAATAGCCACATTGGGCAGCACCCTCTTCAACAAAAGCAGTTTGCATCGGATGCAACTTACCATTTTTTTCTAAACCATCAAGCGTTCTAATTTTGCCATTAGCAACTGCACTGGTTGGCATTACGCAAGATCTCACTGCGTTATTATTCACAATGACAGTACATGAACCGCATTGCGATAGTCCACAACCAAATTTAGGACCCTTCATTTTCAGTTGGTCGGTAAGGGTGTAAAGTAAAGGTTGGTCTGCTGGCACTTCGACCGTTTTGATATTCCCATCGATATTAAGTTGGTACTTTGGCATTTTGTCTCCTTTGAGTTTTGTAAACAATACAGGATGCTTTATTTATTTGCCATGAGGATTTTCCCCATGACAAATAGTAGATCATTGAAAGTTTGGCGGTGATACTCTGCGATGAGAAGCCTTTTCATAAGCAGATGCTATTTCCAAGAGCGTATCTTCCTTACCGGGTTCTGCTCTAAATACGAGAGAAAACGGTAAGCCAGGATAGGGGATTTCAGTTGGTTCATTCACTGACTGACCGACATATCTCTTTTTATCTGCGCTAAGTTGGAATTTCGCATCATATGCTTGTCGCACATAACCAGCAGGGACCAGAATTTCTGTTAAACCAGCGTTGGGTCCAAAAGTAATTTCATTACGCAAATGGTTAATGACTCCTGGTTCGTCTGGCCAGCCAATCTTAGCTGGTGGTAATGCAGAGTGGAGTCTAACAAAAACATCTAATTTATTTTCTAAAAGCACCATCATGTCCACACGTCTGAGCAGCTCCCTGAGCATAATCCGCTCATCAATTCCTTGCCTACCGCCTAGGGGATTTCGAGGATCTGTCGTTTCCTCCCAGTTCTTGAAAGCACTTCTCTGATCATCTCCCCAATATTTCGAACGTTCATTAAGAGCAGCCCAGTTATTGAGTTTTTCTGTGAAACCTAGATCTTTCCAATCTTGTACTCGTCTACTTAAATACTGACTGATATGAAAACGAAAACTATTGGCTAAAATTTCATCTTGAACCGTAGCAATGGTTAAATTCTTCGGAATAGCAATTTTTAAATCTGCCAATAAGACTAAGTAATCCATTGGATCTAAATCGCCACTACCAAAAAATTGACCAGGTGCAAATTCAGTTTTTTTAATTGCGCTTGCAAACTCTGGAAAAACGGGTTCGCCTGAAGGAGTCAGTCTAAATAGAATATCTGGCATAAAGATTGGCACGAGCCTGGCTAAAGATTTTTGAAAATCGATTGTCATCTGCTCACACTCTGAATCCGGAGTCCACAGATCATCGCGAGACTCGACTAAAGTCGCACCTAATTTTTTACCAAGCACATCCTTGATTTCTTGACTGGCAGCAGCAATGATCGGTTTTACAGCTTGGATGCCAGGATTAAGCATGGATTCTCTAATAACCCCAATGCGTTTTCCAGCAAGTTCTTGATCACGAACTTCTTTCTTAATGAACGGCGAATATGCAGGTAAAACGCTTGACCGCGGAACGGTTGTATATGGATCTCTTGGATCGTAATAACCATTTTCTGGATCTTTTAAGGCATCTAAAATCACTGCGCAGTCATCTAAAGATTTTGCTAAGATGCCAGTCCTATCACAATAAATATCTGCACCGATTGCGCCACCATCAAATCCTAGCATTGCTTTATGAGGTAGGATCAGTGCAACAGAATTATGATTTGAAGGACCGCGCGTGGATTGTCTAGTTTCTTCACCAAGGCTTGCTGTCACTAAATTGGCGCTCACTGATACCCCAGATCCTGAGCTAGAGCCTAAAGATGCTGATCTAGTCGTATCGTAAGGGTTTGATGGATTGCCAGCCCAAGTTGAGCGCTGATAACCAAGAACCGAGGGTAATACTTTATTCGGTAAATTTTTCCCACCCGGATCGCCAGCACGGCCGTTATATTCGGTCATCGTTGCTTTTGCGTAAATAATGGCGCCTTTTTTTCTTAACTGCTCTACCAAAATGTGATCTTTAGCGGGAAAGTCGATGTCATATTTTGCATCACCACCACCAGTTGAGCGCATATCTTTGGTATCGAACGCATCTTTAAAAGAAAACACAACCCCGTAGAGGGGTAATTGATCTAGGGGCGGATTACTGCCATACTGCTCATCGAGAGCCTTTGCTTGCTCAATGGCATCGGGAAAATGACGAAACATTTCACAAACAGGGGGAGCACCTGGCGGTAACTTTCCTAAACTAGGATGTAAGTCAAAGTCTCCACGACAGGTTACAGAGCGCTCGCCACGAATATTTAAAGTAGCTAAAGTATTTAATTGACCTGCGTTTTCTTTGCCCACAATCATGCCAAATTGTTGAACAACATGATTATCTGAGGCTGTGGAGTCCATTCGCCCAAATTCTATGGGAGGTCCTTGATAATCTTCAAGGTTAGGAAATAATTCTGATGCGGCAAGCGTTTCTAGTGGAAACTGAATAGGCGCTCCAGCTCGAACGATACCGGGTTGTGAGGGGAGATTTGCACCGTCCTTAGTTACTAATAGGCTAGAAGGACCATTATATTTTTGGGCTCTTTCAATATATAGCTGGACGACTTCAGTACAAGTGACTTTTCCTGCACAAATGGCCGTTTGAATATCTTGAATGCTTGCTTCAATAACGCTAAATTGCTTATTTTCCATGTTGTCTCCAATTAGTTTTATTTTTTAATTTCTTAACTAATAGTGTAATGCTAACTGAAAAAAACGATTGAATTGATGGTGCGGAATAGTGAATACTCCGCACTTATAAACTACTTACTTTTTAATTTGGCAAACGCACTGGCCATCGCACTTGGTTGTTGTGTGGAAGGCATTATTTTCGGATTTTTTAAATCCTTTTTGAAGTTGCCATTATTGTTCGATTTATTTTGAGAGCCAATTTGATTATTTTTAAATTGAGTAGATGTATCAGCTAAGCGCATCGTTAAAGCAATTCTTTTACGTGCAATATCAACTTCAACTACTTTGACTTTTACAATTTGTCCTGCTTTCACAACAGTATGAGGATCTTTGACAAAATTATTAGATAAAGCAGATACGTGCACTAGGCCATCTTGATGAACACCAATGTCTACAAAAGCCCCAAAAGCTGCCACATTGGTAACAACGCCTTCTAAAATCATATCCACTTTGAGATCTTTCATTTCTTGAACAGAGTCATCAAACTGCGCTGTTTTGAACTCTGGACGAGGATCCCTTCCAGGTTTTTCTAATTCAGCTAAGACATCAATCACTGTGGGTAATCCCCATTGTTCAGTGACAAACAATTCTGGCGATAAAGTTTTAATTTCACTTGATTTACCCAAAATTTCAGATAGAGGACGATTAATATGGCTGATAATTTTTTCTACGAGGGGGTAGGCTTCTGGATGCACAGAAGAAGCATCTAAGGGATCAGCTCCGTTCGGAATTCTTAAAAAACCAGCCGCTTGTTCGAAGGTTTTGTTACCTAAACGTGGTACTTGATGAAGATCGCTTCTGCTTTTAAAAGCACCATGCTCATCGCGATATTGAACAATACTCATAGCTAAATTATTATTTAACCCTGATACCCTAGCTAATAGAGGGATCGAGGCAGTATTCACGTCTACGCCAACCGCATTGACGCAATCCTCGACTACAGCTTCTAAGTTTTTTGCTAGTTTACTCTGTGAAACATCATGTTGATATTGACCGACACCAATTGATTTAGGATCAATTTTCACGAGCTCAGCTAATGGATCTTGTAAACGTCTAGCAATCGATACAGCACCTCGAATGGAGACATCTAAATTCGGAAACTCTTTAGCTGCAAGTTCAGAAGCTGAGTATACGGAGGCTCCCGCTTCCGATACAACAATCTTACTTAACTGCAGGCTAGGATATTGTTTTATCGTATCAAGCACCAATTTATCGGTCTCGCGACTGGCTGTTCCATTCCCAATCGCAATCAAGGTTACTTTATGAGCGGTACAAAGTTTATTAATGGTGTGAATGGCGCCGTCCCAATCTTTTCTGGGTTCATGAGGATAGATGGTAGCTGTATCAAGTAACTTTCCAGTGGCATCAACAACGGCAATTTTGCAACCCGTTCTAATGCCTGGATCAATCCCCATTGTTATATGCTGACCTGCAGGGGCCGCAAGTAATAAATCTTTTAAATTTTGGCCAAAAATTCGAATTGCTTCTTCTTCAGCTCGCTCTTTTAATTCCCCCATCAAATCAAGTTCTAAATGAATTGATACTTTTACTTTCCAAGTCCACCTTACTGTATCTGCTAACCATTTATCAGCTGGAAGATCTTGCTTACGAATATTGAATTGTCTAGCAATCATTTGTTCGCAGGGATGTGCTTCGAGTTTTCGTTGTTCGTCGAGTTCGAAGGGTAAGACCAGTCCAACCTTTAAAATCCCTTCATTTCTAGCGCGCAGTAATGCTAAAGCACGGTGTGAGGGAATCTGCGCATAAGACTCAGAAAAATCAAACCAATCTTGATATTTAGCACCTTCGACTTCTTTTTCTTTAATCAACTCAGACTTAATTAAACACTGGTCTTTGTAAAATTGACGTAATTGACCTATTAATTTTGCATCTTCCGCAAAACGCTCCATCAAAATTTGCCTTGCACCATCAAGAACAACTTTGACATCACCAAAGCCTAAATCTTCTCGAATATAGCTCTCTGCCGCTTCTTCAGGAATTAAATTTGGATTGGATAATAAATCTGTTGCAAGTGGCTCTATGCCTGCTTCTTTAGCAATTTGGGCTTTTGTTCTTCGCTTTTGCTTATAGGGTAGATAAATATCTTCAAGATCTTGTTTCGTTGTAGCATTCTCAACTTGACCTTTTAATTCATCCGTTAACTTGCCTTGTTCTTGAATGCTATTGAGTACCGTGGCACGACGATCTTCTAGCTCACGAAGATATGTAAGTCTTTCTAGTAACTGGCGTAATTGTGTGTCATCTAAGCCGCCCGTAATTTCTTTACGGTACCTAGCAATAAATGGCACGGTCGCACCATCATTTAAAAGTTCAATCGTAGCAATTACTTGAGCAGGGCGAACAGCTAGTTCAATGGCAAGACGTTGTTCAATCGGTGGAAGCATTTTTATGGTTTTCTAAAAAAATTTATTTTACACTTATGCAATTGATGAAATTTACTAAGCAGATGGGTAGTAAAAAACTTAATCAATTATTAAATATGATCTGATGATGAGGATTAAAAAAACAGAAATCACCACGAATGGTGATCTCGCTTGATTAAAGTGATTGGGTGATATTAAAACTCGAAACCAATTCTTTTTCTGATTTCTACAGAAGCCGCACCCGTAAGAATACTAGCAAGTTGCTTGGCTAATTCAGGATTTTTTGCATTGGTACAAATACCAAGTGTGTAATCAGTGGCTAGTTCAAACTCTTTAGGTAACAAACCGACTAATTCACAACCTGGCGTAATATTAATCTCGGTAACTTGGGTGCTACCAATGAGATTGTCTTCATCACTGGCAGCCATCGCTGCCATCGCTACAGCACCGTTAGGGTAAGTTCTAAATTTATCGCTATGAGTTTTATCAAGGCCAAGCGCTTTCAATACACTCATTACATGAATCCCAGCCGTTGCTTTTTCAGGATCAGGAAAGTAAATGCCTTTAGAGGATAGTAAAGCTTGCAACAATTCTTCTCGCGTTGAAATCGCTGGAGCTGCCTTACCTGATTTAATTGCAACGCCAGTTTTAACTGAGCCTAAGGACTGTTGAGAACCGGCTATAACGTGACCTGATGCAATGAGTTGATCAATCAATTGTTTAGTTAAGATGATCAGATCACAAGCATCACCTGCTAGTAATTGATTACGCATTTGACCTACGGCATTAAATGTCGCATTGATTGTGCAAGAGGAGTTTTTTTCAAATTCTGCTTGTATTCCTCTGACAACTCCGGCGGCAGCGCCACCACTAAGTATTACTAATTCCACGTTTAGATCCTTTGATGATTAATTAATCAGGTTTAATTTGTGCAGATTTTACAATTGCGGCCCATTTTTGAATATCAGCTTCTAAATATTTATTAAATTCGGCAGGCGACATAGATAGGGGGGCAGCACCTTGTTTAGCCCATAAATCACGCACATCTTGTTGAGAGATAATTTTTCGAATCGCAGTATTGAGTAAATTTACGATTTCTACTGGCGTTCCCCGCGGAGCCATAATGCCTAACCAAATAGTCGTTTCAAATTTCGGAACCCCATCTTCTGCTACGGTTGGAATGTTCGGGGTTATATTTGATCTGGTTTTTCCAGAAGTAGCCAACGCCCGAACTTTGTTTTCTTTTACAAATTCGTTCATTGTTGTCACGGCATCAAACATCATATCTACCTGACCACCAATAACATCAGTTCTGGCTCCAGAACTTCCTTTGTAAGGAATATGAGTAATATTGACTCCAGCAAGCGAATTAAATAGTTCGCCAGCCATATGATAAGGAGTGCCATTACCGGAGGAAGCAAAGTTCAATTTGCCTGGCTTGGATTTAGCTAAAGCGATTAATTCAGGTACTGTTTTCACAGGAACACTCGGATTGACGACTAAAATCAAATCAGAAAAGTTAATCGGAGCAACACCAATAAAATCTTTCATTAAGTTAAACGGCTTGTTGGGAATCAATGACTCATTAACTGTTTGCGTATTGGACATCATGAGGAGGGTGTAACCATCATTCGGTGACTTCGCAGCGAAGTCGGTACCAATAATAGATCCTGCTCCAGGTCGATCTTCCACAATAAAAGATTGTTTTAATTCATCTTGAAGACGCTGTGCCATAAAACGAGCATAGTTATCAGCTGGGCCACCAGCCGCGAAAGGTACGATAATTTTTACGGGTTTAGTTGGATAGCTTTGCGCTGAACTATCCAAACTAAAAGCAATAAAAGCCAATACTTGTAGACTTAATAAAGCCTGCAAAATTTTTCTAAGATGGTTCATGGATGTCCCCAGATTGAAATGGTATTTTTAGAAATAATATGTAGTTATAGCATTTTAGATTGCTTTTACAATACTAACAATAAAGTATCTTTATCAAAATTTGAGTTATCGTAGAAAAATGGAAATATGCCTTCGCCAATTAGCTTTAAATCATTTAGCTATTACTTCACCAGCAGATAAAGTGGCTGCAGTATTTCAATTATTTGATGATTTCACAATCAATCCTTTGCTAAATGCGAACCAAGTTTATGATTCATCCCAATTAGCGGTTCCTGGTAAACCTGTTAAACCTGATCTCGTGCCTCCTTTAGCGGTTAAAAGGAGAGCGATGCATACTGTGGAAGGGCGAGCTATTGCGATTCATGCTCTTGCTCATATTGAATTTAATGCCATTAACCTTGCCTTAGATGCTATTTGGCGTTTTCCTGATATGCCGGATTCATATTATCAAGATTGGTTAATTGTGGCGAAAGAAGAGTCTTATCATTTTTCTTTATTAAACAATCACTTACATTCTCTAGGATATCAATACGGAGATTTTCCAGCACATAACAGCTTATGGGAAATGGTTGAAAAGACAAAAGACGATGTTTTAGCGAGAATGGCTTTAGTACCCAGAACGATGGAGGCCCGTGGGCTAGATGCTGTCCCCATTGTAAAAGAGCGTTTTGTTCAAGTAAAAGATGTCGAGATGGTCAGAGTCTTAGACATTATCCTAACCGATGAAATTGGCCATGTTGAAATAGGTAATCGATGGTTTAATTATTTGTGTGACTTACGTTCACTGAACCCAATTGATGTTTTTCAACAGTTATGTGTGCAATATAAGGCACCTACCTTAAAAGGGCCATTTAATATTCCAGCAAGATTACTCGCTGGATTTACAGAAAATGAATTACAAGTCCTACAAAATCAAGCTACTGCTTAAGGGGGATAAGAGATGCTGATTACCCATTTCAAAGATACATTGGAATTAAAGGATTCGATTGGTAAAGATGTTGGTATTAGCGATTGGTTACTATTAGATCAAGAACGCATTAATCAATTTGCCAAGGCTACTGATGATCTGCAATGGATTCATACCGATCCAGAAAGAGCAGTTAGGGAATCACCTTTTGGAAAAACAATCGCACATGGATTTTTATCGCTCTCCTTAATTCCTCATTTCATGTACTCTTGTTTATTTTTTGAACATTCGAAGTTAACCGTGAATTATGGTCTTAATAAAGTTCGATTTACTTCCCCTGTTTTGGTTGATAGTAAACTGAGAGCAATTTTCAAAACACTACAAGTCACTGATGTCAATAAAGGAGTTCAGATTGAATGGCAGGTAACAATGGAAATAGAAGGACAAGAAAAACCTGCGCTAGTCGCTAGTTTTTTGATTGTCGTTTATCACGAATAGGATCTCTTCCATTAGAAACTTATTTAGGTAAGGATAAAACTTGTTGCCAAGCAAGTATCGCAATTGGCTTGGCTTTGCTGCCTGCCTCAAGGGCTTTCTCACTGGCAGCGTTTCCTTGCAATGCTCGAAATAGTACGCCTTGTAGAATAGCGGCCATTCTAAACATATTGAAAATGATGTAAAACTCCCAGTCTTTTTTATTTTCTATCAGCTGACCAGTTTTAGCCAAATATTGTTCTAAATACTCTGACTCAATTGGGATGCCAAGTTCTTCAAATTGGCTCCCAGCAAGGCCACGAAACAAATCAGGTGCAAAACGCCAAGTCATCATGTGATAGGCGAAATCTGAAAGTGGGTGACCAAGTGTTGATAGTTCCCAATCTAATAAGGCTAAAACTTTTGGCTCAGTTGGATGAAAAATCATATTATCTAAACGAAAATCTCCGTGAACTAAACGAGTATCATCATAGCTAGGAATATTCTGAGGTAACCATTCAATCAGTTGGTCCATCGCTGGTATTACTTCCGTTGCAGAGGATTGATATTGTTTAGTCCACCTTGCGATTTGGCGACCTATATATCCACCAGCTCTACCATAATCACTTAAACCAATTACGCTAGTATCTAAAGCATGTAACTTGGCTATGGTGTTATTCATTTCGTTGAAAATGGCGGCTCTTTCCGAGGGTTGCAAACCAGGTAAGCGAGGATCCCAAAAAATACGACCTTCCACAAAATCCATTAAATAAAATTCAGCACCAATGACAGCAGTATCTGTGCAATAAGCTAATGGCTTCGCAACCGGAAAGTCAACATCATGTAAGGCTTGAATTACCTTAATTTCCCGATCTATTGCATGAGCACTCGGCAATAAATCACCTTCGGGTTTTTTGCGCAAGACAATTTTTCTGGACCCAACAGTAAGTAAAAAAGTGGGATTAGACTGGCCACCTTCGAACTGTTTTACTTCCAGTGATTTAACTTCACGAATCCCCTCTATATGCTGAATCATCCAATCAAGTAATTTCTGTTGATTGAAGCTAAAAGGGGCGTTGGTGCTACTAGAAGTCGTCATTGCAAGAATTCAAAGTGGCTTGGCTTCGATTAAACGAAAAGTACCCATTGATTTTGCCAGGATATCACCAGACTCATCATATGCTGTAGCTTCACAGAACTGGATTGCTTTACCAGACTTTAATACTTTACCGTGCGCTTTAACTTTTCCTTTAGCCGCTTTCATAAAGCTTGTCGACATATCAATGGTCATCGCTGCACCATCATGATTCATTTTGACTTTGGCAGCCATCGCCATCGTGAAGTCAAGTAATGTCATCATCACTCCGCCATGGGAAACGCCAAATGAATTGGTCTGCCAAGGTTCAATTTCAATCGTAACCTCAACCAAATCGTCGGAGATCTTTTCGGCTTCAAAGCCCATTTTTTCGATAAAGGGAATTTCAATTCCAAAGTATTTTTTTGTCATATTTAATTATTTATTAATTGAGAAGTTAAATTCTAATCACTCCATCTGAATGAAGCTCAGGAATGATATTGTATAGATTATGTCTAGCTACAAATTGCGTTTCATGATCCCAAGCCCGCTCAATCATCATTTTTCCAATTCTGGCTTTCGATAATATGTCGATTGCCTCACCACTGACATAAACTTGCTTTGCTGCAATAGCGCTATCTGTAAAGTGAATTTCTTTTGCTAAGGGCGTTTGCATTAAAGCTTCTACAAAAGCTCCCGCACCGTAAAAATCCTCTAAGTTAAAGCGGTTATTTGACCCAGAGCAGACAATGAGGATGGTTTGTTGAGAATGACTAGATACCAGTTTTTCAACAATGGCTTGAGTATTTAATAAACTTCCAACATAGACCTTTTTTGCAAGCTGACTATCTTTTAAAGCCAAGGTGCCATTGGTGGTGCAGTACACTAAATGACGATTGGCAATATCTGCATTACAAAGAGCGATTGGTGTGGGTTGAATAAACCCATCGAGGGTATCAGCATTAATTTCACCAGAAAAAAGATGATTTTGAAATTCCGCATGGCTTTTAAGTTGAAGAGCCTCAGTAACATTGCGAACTGGCACCACTGATAAACATTGGTGAGCAAAAGCAGTAACAATCGAGCTCGTGGCAAAAAGAATATCAAGAACAACCACTATCTTATCGTTGAGAAGATCTGGATTAATTTCTGCTTTGGTGGTCAGGACATGTACTTTCAAGATTTGCCTACGTCTCGTAAATTTTTCAAAGCAGTGAACACACCGTTTGTTTTTAGAATCAATCGAGTTCCTACCCATAAGTTACATTGTGCAAAACTCATTCTTGATCCAGCTTTGGTGAGAATAAATTCAGAATGAACCCAATCGCCAGGTTTTGGGCTAGCAACAAAATCTGCATCTAAATGGACGGTAACGAGATTTTGGGGAGGGTTAGCACAGCGTGCCAAGTTATATCCTAAAACAGAATCGGCCATAGAAATAAGCATTCCTCCATGAGCCGAGCCCCATATATTAGTATGCTTATGGTCAATTGGCACACCAAAGACTCTTTCGGAAAAGCCATTTGCATGCTCAACTTGCTTGAAATACCAAGGGCCTAGCATGGTCAGAAATTTTTCTGACTCAGGCAATAATTCATGAGACTGAAATTCAGCAGGTATGGAACTTTGGGTTTTAGTCATTATTAGATTGTATTCAATCTTTCTATTTGTTTAAAAATTCTCGTGTATCTCTAATGATGATCAATGGTGGATTCCTATAAAGTTATTTCATATATTGCATTTATTGCGTTTAATGTTATCATTAGGACTGGTTCACAAAGATGCCCAATTTATATAGTTTTATAAGTTGCAAAGGAAAAAAGGATGACAACACTAGAAAAAGTAGGAAAAAAATTACTAACTAAGATATCTGATAAGGACATTGAAATGGCTAGGGTAGCCCAAAGGTGCATTATGGAATCACTTGATCACTCCAAAGCAGCAGAAATTACTTTGACGACAGATAAAGGAAAATATCCATCAATTGCATTACCCCCAGCGTCTTTAAGAATGATTGGTGAGATTTTAGGCGCCATGAGTGAAGGCCGTTCAATTACCCTAATGCCTTCAAAACGTGAGTTCTCCACAGTTGAGGCAGCAAATTTCATTAACGTTTCTCGACCATTCATTATTAAGGAAATTGAAGCTGGAAAACTTAAACATCGATTGGTAGGAACTCACCGTAGGGTTCTTTTGGAAGACCTTATTGAATATAAAAGTGCAATGCAATCAAAACAATATGCTGCACTAGATCGTATGGCTGAAAATGCTAAAGAGTTGGGCTTAGATTAATAATATGGCTGGTAATACAAAATATACTGTAGTTTTAGATGCGTGCGTTTTGTATTCTGTAATTATTACAGATGCCTTAATGAGCATTGCTGTAAAAGGACTTTATGCTGCAAAATGGACTAAAAAAATTGAAAAAGAGTGGATTTCTTCTCTCGAAAAAAATCGTCCAGATTTAAAAGGACGTTTAGGTACCGTTAAAAAAAATATTGACTTTTATTCCTAAAAAGGAATAATTTGGTCAACGTCAGGCAACAGTAAACCTTGACTAACCCGTGGCATTTGCATTCCCGATACACAGTTAGCACTGCTTAAGTTCTTCATTGAGCTC
>CANFME010000036.1 GCA_947448305.1 Burkholderiaceae bacterium | reverse complement strand
CTTTAACGGCATTAATCCCCATCATGGCATAAGCAATATCTGCGTCCAATTTGTCAAAGAGAGGAGCACCCAGTCCAACTGGCATACCGGTAGCTTTAACCGTAATTTTGGCACCGCAAGAATCACCCTCTTTACGCAGTTGATCCATATAGCTCTCGAGCTCTGGAATCATTGTTTGGTTGGGAGCAAAAAAAGGATTATTTGGAATATGGGAAACGTCTTCAAAAGGTATCGAAAGATCGCCTAGCTGCGACATATAACCAACAAACTCAATCCCGTAACGCTCTTTTAACCATTTTTTGGCTATGCCAGCAGCTGCCACAACCGGCGCAGTCAGACGTGCAGAGGAACGGCCACCACCGCGTGGATCACGAATTCCGTATTTTTGTTGGTAAGTGTAATCGGCATGACCTGGACGAAAAGTATCTAAGATATTGCCGTAATCTTGACTTCGCTGATCTGTATTGCGAATCAATAAAGCAATCGGTGTACCCGTTGTTTTACCTTGATAAATACCAGAGAGAATTTCGACTTGATCGGCTTCTTGACGCTGCGTCACATGCCTTGAAGTGCCTGGCCGGCGGCGGTCTAAATCAATTTGCAGGTCTTGGGCAGAAAGTTCTAAACCTGGAGGACAACCATCCACCACGGCGCCAATTGCGGGTCCGTGGGATTCACCAAACGTTGTGGTGCAAAATAGATGTCCAAAAGTGCTTCCTGCCATAGCCTATATTATGGCATTTTATTTGTAAGGCTTTTGAATTTATTTAGCGGCTTCTTTCGTAGCTTCTTCTGGCCAATCACGAATATAGGCCTTGAGCATAGTGTTTTCAAAGTCCTGTGCTTCGACGACTGTTTTTGCAACGTCATAAAAAGAAATGACACCCATCAACATTTTATTTTCCATTACTGGCAAATAACGGGCATGGCGGTTAAGCATCATTCGACGCACTTCATCTAATTCGGTCTCTGGTGAACAAATGAGTGGATTCTCACTCATCACTTCGCCCACTTTAATCACTCCCAATGTACCGTGTGAATGGGCTAAAGTACCAATCAGTTCACGAAATGTCAGAATACCAACCAGTTCACCATATTGCATGACAACGAGAGATCCGATATCGTGTTCGGCCATGATATGCACTGCTGTCAACACCGAGGTGTCGGGAGCTACAGTGAAAAGGGTATTGCCTTTCACCCGCAAAATATCAGTAACTTTCATGTTGATCTCCTTAAATATTATTAATTCAAGTCTATGCTGACTTTTTACATCTGTAAAGCCTAATTCACGAATTTGAATTCCAAAACAAAAAGTTATTCAGGTACACCAAATAACTATAAGAATCTCACCTACCAAAAGGCTTAAGTTGAAGACGAGAATAAGTGTGCGCGAATTTGTGGCAAACTAGCGGTCAACACTGCACCGGCTAAGGTCACCCACCAAGTCAGATAAATCCAAACCAGAAATAACGGCCCAATCGCAAAGGCACCGTACAAAGTTTTATAAATCGGTACTTGAGAGATAAAAATAGTAAAGCCGTATTTAGTCATTTCAAACATTAGTGCTGCGAGCATTCCACCCATCACGGCATCTTTATTTTTAACTTGTACATTAGGACCAAAACGGAAGAGCATCACAAAAGGCATACAAGTGAGTAAGAAGGGATAAATCACATCCAGGAAATTCAAATGTTGCGATAAACCATAACCTAAACTTTGAGTTGCTGTCATGATCAGTGAAGTTAGGTAAATGCTCACTCCTAAAAAGATTGGCCCGAACGCAGTCACAACCGTATAAAAAATCACTTTTTTTAGAAAAGAGCGTTTTTCCTTCACTTGCCAAACTTGATTAAACGATTTTTCAATCGTCATCAGGGTTAAAAAAGCGGAAATAAATAAACCTAGTAAACCAAAGAGCGTTAAACCTTGACTATGGTCTGAAAACTCCAATATGTAAGTAGTCACTTTCTGGCTCATCTCGCCGGGAATCAGCGTAGCGCTTAACCAACCTTGAATGGCTTCCCGTAAATTAATAAACTGCGGTAATTGACCAATTAAGATGGTCGCAATCGAGAGCATCGGCACAATCGCCAAAACAGTTGTGTAGGCAAGGCTAGCTGCTACTTGATTAATTTGCGCAGCAGCAAAGCGCCTGCGCCAAAAGAAGAAGACGATTTTTAAGTACTGAATTTTTTTAGATTGTTGGATATTTACAAGCATTCGTATTTTGATTTTTAATCTCGGATTTCAATTATCATACAAGTATGCAAACTGTTAATTTATTGGTTTTATATTACTCACGTCACGGTGCTACCCGCCAACTCGCAGAGTTGATTGCCGAGGGCGTCGAATCCGTTAGTGGTGCGAATGCCATCTTACGCACGGTCCCGAGTGTCTCAACGACAACCGAGGCCGTCGAAGCCGAGATACCCCAAAGTGGCCCGCCCTATGCTGAACATAGCGACCTTGCGAACTGTGATGGCTTAGCCTTAGGCTCACCGACACGTTATGGCAATATGGCCGCCGCGATGAAATATTTTATCGATGGCAGTACTAGTGCTTGGTTACAAGGCAGCTTAGCGGGTAAACCTGCCTGCGTCTTTACGAGCAGTAGTAGTCTGCATGGTGGTCAAGAAAGTACTTTACTGACCATGATGATTCCCCTCTTCCACCAAGGCATGTTATTGATGGGCCTGCCTTATTCACTTCCAGAGTTGCATCACACTACTTCGGGCGGCACCCCTTATGGTGTTAGCCATGTAGCGGGTGGTGATAATCAATTTCCGATTTCGAAAGAAGAGAAAACCTTAGCTTTGGCTCAGGGACGACAATTGGCCATCTATGCCCAGTTACTCAAACAAGAAAAGCAAAATTAATCATGCCCCTGTTGAAGCACCCTCTTAATCTTTACCAAAAGACTGCTTTTTTTGCGTCGATACTGCTTTGTATCTTATGTATTGCTTGGGAATGGTTTTTAGCGCCCTTAAGACCAAACGGCTCTTTCATGGTTTTGAAGTGTCTGCCAATTGTGTTCTTACTACCAGGACTTTACCGAGGGGCTAACTACCAATTACAAACGCTATCCATGGTCATCTTGTTGTATTTCTTAGAGGGTGTTTCGCGCCTTTTCGAAAAAGGACTCAATCCTTGGTTGGCTGGACTTGAATTAATTCTGTCGAGCGTGATCTTTTTTGCGGTTTTAATGTATTTAGGCCCCCTTAAAAAAGCAGCCAAAGCAAAAAAAGAAGCGCTTAAGTCCCAAGACAGCGCGTCGAATATATAGAAGTCACGTCAATCCGTAGCAAAAATCGATTGAAAAACGCAATCGGCACGGCACGCAAAAGATGGACGCAATAAAAGTTGCAAGTTAAAGCTTACAAATAAAATCGTACGAGTTAAAGCATATTACTGACGATTAGTTAATACTAACGGACGCTCTATCAGTACTTCTTCGGTTATAAGTTGGTTGATCTGAGACCACATTTTTCTCAACAGATTGCTTCAATAAATTAGACAAATGTGAAAAATAGCCCATGGCAAGCATGGTTGGCTTCAGAATTTTCTTACGACCGTCGATGTCTTGATGAAAATCCACGTAGCCTTTAGTGCGCAAATTTTTAATTCTGGCATGCAAGGTCGCACGTGAACCAATTTTATCAAGAGAAATCGCTTCATTGACGAGCAGAGAGTTATTATCTTTCCAGCGAAGAGCAATAGAATTTAATAGCTCAACTTCAATGCTATCTAATTCCGGAAACTGTGAAAGGTTCTTTAAGGCGCTAGACGCCTCTATAAATTGCAAATATGCTTCGTATTTATGACCGTTATTCATTATAAATTTTCCAATTATGTGTTTTGTTTGATGGAAATAGAAACAATATCCGACTGTCTACTATCAATAATTATTGTATTTATAATGAATATCCCCTAATAGGGGGATTTGCTACCAATTTACCTTGTTTGTTTTATCATATTTTCGTATAAGAAACCAGTATAAAAATACTATTTAAACTAGTATTAGACAAAATTATTCTGGTTGTACTTTCGCATTAATAACCACTTGTTCCCATTTCTTTTTCTCTGCTAAAACAAAGGCTTTGGTGTTAGCCGGTGTGTCTGCAGGAGAGTAACCACCGAGCTCCACAATCCGTAATTTCACATCCGGATTATTCAATACCTTTTTCGTTGCGGCATATAAAGTATCAATAATTGGCTTAGGTGTTTTGGCTGGAGCAAATAAGCCAAACCAAGCTGTCACTTCAAAGTTTGGAAAGCCTGCTTCAATCATGGTCGGAACATCCGGTAACTCTGGGCTACGTGTTTTACCCGTAACAGCCAAAGCCCTCAGTTTGCCGGACTTAATAAACTGCATAGAACTCGGTAAGTTATCCATCATCATCGTGACCTGACCACCCATTAAATCGATGAGTGCTGGACCGGCACCTTTATAGGGGACATGTACGACATCAAGACCCGCTTGAAATTTAAACATTTCTCCTGACATATGAATCGATTGACCACGTCCTGAAGAGGCAAAGGAATATTTACCGGGATTCGCCTTAGCTAAACTCACAAATTCAGCAACTGTTTTGGCCGGGAAACTGGCATTCACTACAAACACATTAGGCGTTGCGAGCACCATCGTGATCGGCTCTAAATCTTCCACTTTATAAGGCAGTGTTTTATAAAGACTGTAATTAATTGCATTGGGTCCAATGTTACCCATAATGATGGTGTAGCCATCGGGTGGACTAGCAATCAGGGCCTGTGTCCCGATAATGGCCGCAGCACCGGCTTTAATGTCGACCACCACAGATTGTCCAAGCTCTTTTGCTAAAGCGTCTGCCACCACGCGCGCTGCGATATCCGTAGTGCCGCCAGCGGCAGCAGGAACGATAAGTCGAATGGGCTTACTAGGATAGGTGTCTGCCTGAGCATTCATTGAAACACCAAGTACAGTTATTAGAGCTGGAATGACAAGGGTTTTAACTAGTTTAAACATGGGATCTCCAAAAAGTAGGTAAAAGTGTAACCGATGCTGTTCACATCTCAGAAAAATAATGAACTGCCTTTCTTTTGTTAATATTACTCGATACAACAACAATTGCACTATTCGGAGAAATTTAAAATGGCCTACTTTACCGACAATTCACAAACCATTGGCAAAACCCCTCTCATTCGCTTAAACCGAGTGACGGACGGTGCCAAGGCAACCGTATTAGCCAAAATCGAAGGGCGTAACCCAGCCTTCTCGGTCAAGTGCCGGATTGGTACTTCCATGATTAATGATGCGCTAGAGCGCGGTGTTTTAACACCCGGTAAAGAATTAGTCGAACCGACTAGTGGCAACACTGGTATTGCTTTGGCTTTCGTCGCCGCAGCAAAAGGCATTCCAATCACTTTAACCATGCCTGAGACCATGAGTCTTGAGCGTCGTAAATTGTTGGCAGCACTCGGCGCCAAACTGGTTTTAACCGAAGGTCCTAAAGGCATGAACGGTGCCATTGCTAAAGCTATAGAAATTGCTAATAGCGATCCTAAATATGTTTTGTTACAACAATTTAGTAACCCAGCCAATCCTGCTATTCATGAAACCACGACAGGACCCGAAATTTGGGAAGACACAGATGGCAATGTTGATATTTTTGTAGCGGGGGTTGGCACTGGTGGCACGATTACTGGCGTTTCACGCTACTTCAAGAACACCATGAAAAAGGCAATACTGTCTGTTGCAGTGGAACCCACAACCAGTCCTGTCATTACTCAAAAACTAAGCGGTCAAGAAATCAAACCTGCCCCGCATAAAATCCAGGGTATTGGCGCTGGATTCATCCCAGATAACCTCGATCTCAGTATGGTTGACCAAGTTGAACAGGTCAGTAGTGAAGAAGCAATCGCTTTTGCCAAACGCATTGCTAAGGAAGAAGGTATCTTAGTCGGAATTTCTTGTGGCGCAGCAGCAGCGGTTGCTTGTAGATTAGCGCACCTTCCAGAACACGCCGGTAAGACCATTGTGGTGGTATTACCTGACAGTGCCGAAAGATATCTCAGTTCAGCCATGTTTGAAGGGGTATTTGATGCTAACGGTATTGCTCTTTAACAACTAGGTTATATAATCTTGACATGATGTACCAAATTGCTGATCTTCTTGTTGGCCTCGCCTCTTCTGTTGTTGCAGGGGCTTGCCTCATGCTCTGTTACTTTGATTTTTTTAAAATCAATCTAGGCCGGGCGCACGGTCTTTTTGGCAATCAAGTCGCATCCTTCTTATTATCGGCAACGAATTGGCTCACTGTACCAATTAGAAAAGTGATTCAGAATACTGGCAAAGTCAATTTGGTTTACCTTGTATCGGGTTATCTGATTGTGGTGGCTAAAATTGTCATACTCTCTTTATTTAGCCACACCCTATTTAGTGAATTGACTCAGCTTCTCTTGCCGATTTTATTTGGCGCCCTCATCGAGTATGTTTCATTATTTCTCTCGATTATGTCTGGGATTACCTTCTTATTTGTGATTCTCTCCTGGATTTCTCAAGGATCGCCTAGCTATGCTTTAGCTGCCCATATTCTAGAGCCAATGCTTGAGCAAATCAGAAAGCGGATGCCAAATACTGGTGGATTTGATTTCACGCCTTTAGCGCTTCTTATCATTATTAAAGTTTTACAAATCGTCGTCTCTAATCTGCGCTGAACTCTTTTGCTTTAGACGATTCGGCTTTAAACAATTTTGCGTTTAACTCATCCCATTAATTGCGCTCATTCAAGCAATTATTCAATTCGAGAAAATGTTTGAAATGCTTGCCAAGTGTCAATTAAATTTGCCAGCACTTGATAACCCTCTTGCCTTGGGTGAACTCCATCATTAGAAGTTTGTGATGCAATCCAAATTGGATTTGACCTCAGCGTATTGAAAACATCTAAATAAGGAATATCAAACTCCCGAGCGAGCTCTTGATAAGCTTCATTGTACTGAGCAATTCTTGTACTATTAAATTCAAAGATTCCCGCCCCAGAATTAAAAGGTTGCATTGAATCGATGACTGGCACAGGTCCAATCATGAGGCAGGGTAGCCAGTTGTGGGCTTGTATCAGAATGTTTTTTGTATAAGCAATCGAATCCTCAAGTGCTACCCGAATGCCTTGACCTAACTCGATCGCCGCATCATTGGTACCAAATGAAAAAACTAATCCACAACGCTGGACTTCGGGAAGCCGAGCACGCGCCTCCATTTCCCATCTCGCTGAAATTAACTTTGAAGTGTCTCCTCTTACTCCCAAGTTATATAACGTGATTGCTGGATGATGTTTAAAAACAATACCCGGCCAACCAAGTAACGATAGATCCCCAGTGCCATGGGTAATACTATCGCCAATGATACAAACTCTATCCACTCTTAGCCCCTAAAGTTTTTCTGGCAAGCTCAATCCAATAACTGATCCCAATAGGTAAGATGTCATCATTAAAGTCATATTTTGAACTATGTAAATTTTTACCATTTTCAGAACTGCCATTTCCTAACCAAACATAACAGCCGGGCTTCTTTTCTAACATAAAGGCAAAATCCTCGGCGGTCATGCTCGGTTTGGGATCTTGAATCACCCTTTCCAAAGAAACCACTGCAGACGCAGCTTGTTTAGCAATCTGCGCTTCTACTAAACTATTAATTAAGGCAGGGTATCGACGCTGATAAGTCCATTTCACAGAAGCTCCAAAACCATGACAAATATTCTTCGCAATCAGTTCCATTTTTTCTTCAATCAAATCTCGCACGGAAGCAGAAAAACTGCGCGTTGTGCCCTTTAAATTACAATTTGCCGGAATGACATTCCAGGTATCTCCAGCGTGAATTTGGGTAACGCTCACGACTGCAGCGTCATAAGGATTTACATTCCTACTCGCAATGGACTGCCAGCCATTAATGACCTGAGCTGCGATATAGATAGGGTCAACGCAATCATGTGGCATAGCGCCGTGCGCACCTTTGCCTTGTATTTCTAATTCGAAGGTATCAAACGCTGCCATCAAGGGGCCGGCTGTAACGGCAATCTGTCCTACTTCCAGACCCGGCCAATTATGCAAGCCATAGACGGCTTCTACTGGGAAGCGTGAAAACAAACCCTCCTCCATCATGACTCGGGCTCCACCTTCATTTTCTTCGGCTGGCTGAAAAATAAAAACCAAGGTTCCTTGTAGTGATTGATCCGTGCTTAGAAACTGGGCTGCACCCATCAACATGGCACTATGACCATCATGTCCACAGGCATGCATCTTGCCTGAAACTTGAGAGATATAGTCAAAGGTATTCGTCTCAGCAATATGTAAGGCATCCATATCTGCTCTAAAAGCAATACTAGGACCAACACCCCTTCTTAAAACCCCCACGACACCTGTTTTAGCAATATTTTGATGAACCTCTAAGCCAAACGAAACTAATTTTTTAGCAATCAGATCAGCGGTGATGATTTCTTCAAAAGCAGTTTCTGGATGCTGATGAATCTGATGTCGAAAAGCCTCAACGCCCGGAATTAATTCGTGAACACCCTCAACTACTTTAACGGTCGCTATTGAATCTATATTTTTCATGATCGGGCAATTTACTTTACTGTTCCATTAATGAAATTCAACCTGATTACTTCAAGTGGCCTGGCGAATCAGTCGTCTCAAATACATTGGACTTAGGGGTTGTTGATTGACCTGAATATTTAAATCACTCAAGGCTGAGTTGGCAGCATTCATCACAGCTCCAATGGCTCCCATCACGCCCCCTTCTGCCATGCCTTTAATTCCTAAAGGTGTTTTTTGATTAGGTGTATTCATATGAAGGATTTCAATTTTCGGTAAATCACCACACGTTGCGATCAAATAATCAGCGAGTGTTCCAGTAATATTTTGTCCGTTGGTATCATAAATGACCTCTTCCAGTAAGACACCAGAAATTCCCATTGCGATCGCCCCGTGTTGCTGACCTTCGACAATTTGAGGATTCAAAACCGTGCCACAATCCTCTGCAACCACGTAACGATCAATCGTTAAGGCCCCCGTACTCGGGTCAATTTCTAATTCGCAAATATGCGTAGAATTCGAATAAGTCATCGGCGGTGGATCATAGGTTAAATGGAACTCTAAGCCGGGCATTTCGTTTGGGGGGAGGCGCGTTGGCTCAAAGTAAGCAATTTGAGATAGTTGCCGAAGGCTTATCTGCGTTCGCGCAAAATCCCCATCTTTTAAACAGTGGACAACCCCATCAATCATCTTTAAATCTTCCACCCTAGTGATATTTAATAGGTGTGCTGCGATACGCATTAGTTTTTGATGTGCCTGCAAAGCGCAAAGAAAAAAAGCTCCGCCACCCGCAGTACCACCACGCGCACCGCGACTACCCATGCCGTAAGGCGCAATATCTGAATTCCCCATCAGAATACGAATTTGTGATGGCGCGACGCCTAGTCCCTCAGCAATGACTTGAGAAAAAGCGGTTTCATATCCTTGACCACTTGGCCCCAAACCAACGGAGGCATTAATTACGCCAGTTGGTTCAACCCGAATCCACACTGCTTCATGACCAGAGCCCGGAATTCCGGCTGCCTTATAAAAAGCAGAGCCATAGGTAGTCGATTCAATCACATTACAAATACCGATACCTCTATATTTATTTCGCTCAAGAGATTGTTTTTTTCTGGCAGAAAAACCCGCATAATCAATCGCATCTAATGCACCGTCCAGTGTTTCAAGAGGTGTTACATCAGATAAGATCTCACCTGTTGGCATTACATAGGGCATTTCCTCTTTACTAACCAGATTGACTTTACGCACTGCTACCGGGTCAAGCCCTAATTCTCGGGCGATGGCATCCATCGTGCCTTCCATGACCCAACTGGTTACCGACATCGGCGCTCGCATGGGTGCATTACCTACTTTATTCGTTAAGAAGACTTTCACGTCATAACGATAGTTGGCTATTTTGTAAGGTCCAGTCAAGATCATCGCCACGACTCTGGCTAAATAATTGCCCGGATAAAAACTGTAAGCCCCAAAATCTTCCAGAATTTGAAAATCTAGCCCAAGAATTTTGCCTTGATCGTTGACACTCACTTTTGTAGTGCAATAATCCTCTCTGGCTTGAGATGACCCTACTAGATTTTCTAAGCGATCTTCCCGCCAACGGATTGCATGGTTTAAAAATTTAGCTAATGCGGCAACAGTGAGCTCTTCCCGATACAACACAATTTTTTGCCCGAAAGCACCGCCAATATCTGGCGAGTGGATCGTTACTTGAGACTCAGTAAGATTTAATCGATTCGCAAGTTGTGTACGATAAGGATGGGGGGCTTGTGTACCCACATGAAAATTTAGGTGTTGACTACCCTCATCCCAAATGGCAATACAGCCCCGCGTTTCCATTGGCAAATGCGTTTGTCGGTGTTGTGAAAAACTAGAATGGATTACCTTAAAAGCCTGTTTCTCACAAAGATCAACATCACCAGTTTGATTAAATTGATGAGAAAGCAAATTCGTTTTTAAACCTTCAATCACTAGTGGTGCGTTGGGCTCCTGTGCCTGAGCTAAACTTGTCACAGGACTCAGCGGAGTATATTGCACATCAATCAAATCGATCGCATCTTCAGCAATATATCGATTTTTCGCAATCACGCAAGCAACTAAATCCCCTTGAAATAAGACTTTATCAATCGGCAAAGTGGTCATTTCAACGGGTTTGAGCCCATCAATGGGTGGTGCCATTTTGAGAGACGTCGTTAACTTTACTAAATCATGTCCGGTATATACACCCATTACACCATCAAGTTCTAGAGCCCCAGTAGCATCAATGCCAGTGATTTTGGCATGCGCATGAGGAGAGCGAATAAACGCTGCGTGCCAACAGTTAGTAATTTGAATATCGTCAATATATTTGCCATGACCCGTCAAAAAACGGACATCTTCTTTACGCAGTAATTTTTTACCCACTTGTTGATGGATTTCTGAGCTCTTCATCAAATACTTTCAGCTGCAGGAAGAATTGCTTTTTGTATCGCCTTCAAGATATTTTGATATCCCGTACAACGACATAAATTACCAGATAAGGCATCTTGAATTTGTAAGTCCGTTGGTTGCGGCGTTTCTCTTAATAATGCTTCAATCGTCATTACGATACCCGCCGTACAAAAACCACACTGCAGACCATGTTCTTCATGCATCGCTTGTTGAAACCTACTTAATTTCGAACTTGTGCCGATCGACTCAATCGTCTCAATTTCCCTACCCGCCATTTGCACCCCATAGACTAGGCAAGATCTGGCAAGTTTTCCATCAATGATGACCGTACAAGCTCCACAGACACCATGCTCGCAACCCACGTGGGTACCAGTTAAAAAGCAATCTTCTCGAATGACATCAGAAAGTAATTTGCGTGGCTCAATTTCAACTTGATAGGGCTTATGATTAATCAGAAATTGAACTTTTTTTTCATGCATCATTTAGCCCCTATCTTTTAAAAATCGTACATGGACCCGTTGAAAGGCCTTGGTGATTAATGTCTTGGCTAAATCCAAACGATAACTTGCCGAAATTCGTTCTTCATCAAAGGGCAAAAACTGTGACATTAAATGTTGACTTAAATCTTCTAGCCATTTTTCAGAAAAGGTTTGATTTAAAAAAGGCGCGCAATCCAGCGAGTAATCATGAGCAAAATCAGCTACACCGTTAAGACCAATGCGGATATTACGAATAACCTCATCGTCATCATATTCGACACTTAAAGCAACGCTAACAATGGCATAGTCACCATGCCGACGATTAAACATTTCAAAGGCCCATGCTGTTTTATTTGAAAAACAGGGATAGGCAATGGAATAAAGAAATTCATTTTCCTGCAAGGCGGTTGTCATCGCACCCTGAAAAAACTCCGCTGCAGAAATAACTCTGTCTTGTTGAATACTTTTGATATGAAAATGCGCATTTAAAGTCAGTGCAATTAAAGGCATTTGCGCAGCAGGGTCAGCATGGCATAGGCTACCGCCAATCGTGCCACGTTGCCGAATGACATAGTGACCAATGGTTTGTGCTGCGTAGGCAAGCAGTGGACATTTTCTTTGTAACAGATCTGACGAAGCAACCTCATGATGCCTGGTCATGGCACCAATCATCACCTGATTTTGCCCATCTTGAATAAAGGCTAGCTCAGGCAATTGATTGATATCAATTAACTGTTCAATGTGCGCCATACGCATATTCATCATTGGCGCCAAACTTTGCCCACCAGCGATCATTTTTGTACCGCTTTGTTGGTCGAGCAGTGCAAGCAGATCCTGCATCGTACATGGCTGATGATACTGAAAGGCTGCTGGCTTCATATTAACTAGATTAAAGACAGCGTGGTTTTTGTATCAAAAATATGTAAACGATTCACATTCATTTGAAAATTAAATGTGCCATCAATAACATTTCGATACTCTTTACCGACTCTAAAAAAATAACTTTTATGATCTAGTTCTGAAAAACGAATCTCTAAAAACTGATCGGAACCAATCGGTAAAATCGACTTAATTTTGCCAGTAAATACATCCGCTCCATTGCTAGGATCAACACTTAAAACATCTTCAGCACGAATGCCTAAAGTAACTTGAGACGATGTTGCTTTAGACAAATTACTTTGATTTACCCCAGCGAGATTAACCCTAATTCCAGCACTTTGAAAAAATAATTGGCCGCCCTCTTCCATTAAGTTTCCTTCAATCAAATTGATTTGAGGAACCCCTAAAAAAGAAGCGACAAAAATATTTTTAGGATGTTCATAAATTTCATCAGGAGTACCGATTTGTAAAATTTGACCATCCTTCATCACGACAATACGGTCTGCTAAAGTAAGCGCTTCGGCTTGATCATGGGTGACATAAATAAAGGTGGTTTGCATGTTTTGATGCAATTGCTTAATTTCTGCTCTCATAGAGATGCGTAGGGCCGCATCTAAATTAGAGAGGGGTTCATCCATTAAAAATGCTGAAGGCCTTCTCACCATTGCACGACCTAGGGCAACTCGCTGACGTTGTCCACCCGATAACTGACCAGGACGACGGTCTAATAATTTGGTGATATCTAAACGTCTTGCCGCATCATCGACTAATACTTTAATTTCTTGATTCGAAAATTTACGCATTTTTAAACCAAATGCGATATTTTCATAAACTGTTTTATGAGGATATAAAGCATAACTTTGAAAGACCATCGCAATATCCCGTTTATCTGGCGAGACATCGTTAATCACTTGACCATTGAAGCTAAGCGTTCCTGCAGAAATATCTTCGAGCCCAGCAATCATATTGAGGGTTGTCGATTTACCACACCCGGATGGACCTAACAACACTAAAAATTCGTTGTCATAAATTTCTAAATTGAGATCATCGATCGCAACAAAACCATTGGGATAGAATTTTTTAACTTGTTGGAATTGGATATGGGCCACGAAATTACCTTAACCTTTAACTGCTCCGGCTGTTAAGCCAGAGACAATATATTTTTGAAAAATCATTGCTAACACGACCGGCGGTATCACCGCCATGACACCAGCCGCATTGATAAACGAATAACTAATATTAAAATCTGAAGCGAATGAAGCCACCACGATCGGCATGGTTTGTGACTTATCTGTTTGAGTAAACATCAGAGCTAAAAGGAATTCATTCCAGCTAGTTAAAAAGGCAAACATGGAAACAGCCACTAAAGACGGGACAGCCAGTGGCAAATAAATGTAGGTTAAGCTTTGCCATCTTGAACAACCATCAATTCTGGCAGCCTTATCGAGCTCATCAGGTAAAGACTCAAAATAACTGACCAAAATAAATACGCTAAATGGAATCGTGATGGCCAAATAAGTAATGATGAGTGACAACTTATTGTCCATGAGGCCTAGCTTTTGAATAAATAAGAAAAATGGCACAACTAATGCGATTTCAGGAATCACCCGAGTTGCCAACATAAAGTAAATAGAAGTCGATCGACCAATAAAGCGAATTTTTGCCATTGCATAAGCGGCTGGTGTAGAGATCAACAAATTCAGAAGAACAACGGTTATGGCAACAATAAAACTATTCCACATGGAGGGTAATAAATTTTTTGCGGTGGACGGAATAAAACCACCCGTAGCAGTATCTCCTTGCTTTCTATTTTCATAAGTAATCTCTTTATTTTCCGAGACGAAGATCGCTCCAAAATTTTCTAGCGTAGGCGTTTTAGGAATCCAATGGGGCGGCTTTGCAGTAATTTCATTTTCGGGTTGAAAAGAGGAAGAAATCATCCAAACTAAGGGGCCCAAGATATAAATAGAGATGACCACAGAGGCAACAAAAATAATCAGTTTTCTTATCATAGTGATTAAATTTTCTTACCTAAAGTTTTAATAATAAAAAATGCCAATAAAAACGTAGCTACCGCTAAAAGATAAGACATCGCGGCGCCTAATCCAAAAGAGAGTTTTCTAAAAGTTTCTACATAAATTTCCCAAGATAAGACGTGTGAAGCATCAGCCGGTCCACCCTCGGTCAAAATAAAAAATAAATCAAAATGTCTTACTGCCATCATGACTTCATAAATCATCACCAAGGTAAATCCTGGCTTTAAGGAGGGCAAGGTAATATGCCAAAATCGTTGCCAAATATTGGCGCCGTCCACTTTTGCTGCGGAATATAGATCCTCTGGGATTGACTTTAAGGTGACGAGTAAAAGAATGGTCGCGAGCGGCACTTCTTTCCACACAAAAGCATTAGCAATTAATGCCAAGGTTTTATCGGTATCTCCTAACCAAATCATGTAAGAATTAATTAAGCCTAGTTGCAATAGTGCACCGTTGAGTGCGCCATATCCTGAGTCATAAATCCATTTCCACATTAAGCCATTTGCTACATAGGGAATTGCCCATGGAATTAACAAAATGGTAGATAGAAATTTTTTACCCGCAAAGTTCTCATTCAACAATAATGCAATGAGCGTTGCCAACACCATGATTGCTACAACGGCCATCACTGTAAAGCTGGCCGTTCTTGAGACACTTTCCCAAAAAGAAGGGTCGCTTAATACGTGGGAATAATTATCAAACCAAACGAATGGAGCAGACCGAGGACGTCGCAGTTTTAAATCAAAAAAACTAATCCATAAAGAATAGATCACTGGGAAAACCGCCACGCTCATCAATACAAACATCATCGGTGCAATTAACCACATTGCACTCCATTGATCGTGGCGATTTACTTTGTCCATCCCAGCTAAGCTTTTATTCATAAAAACTTGAATTATGCTTTCTTAACTAGGTCATTCCATACCGCAGCAGATTTATTGAGAGCACTTTCAACCGAAGTTTTACCTAGAACTGCGGATTGGTAAATGGAGCCATTTTCTTCATCCCACTCGCCAAACCAAGGTGCAATCGTATCTTTCTTTTTAGCAAATTTTTGCGCAGATTCGTAAATCTTAATATCAGTATATGCATTGACTGAAGCAATCACTTCTGGATCTTTAAAGAGTGAGTTAACCCCAAAGCCGCTACCTAGATCATTCAGAAGATTCTTTTGGAAAGTATATTTACCGTCTGCTTTACCCCCAAACCACTCAATCAATTTCACAGAATTGGCTTCACGTGTTTTGTCTGCCACTGCTTGCGTAGTTAATCCATAAAAACGTAACCAACCAACCGTTGCGTTGGAGCCTTTAGGACCGGCTGGCATTAACGCCTGCTTCACCTGACCAGCAATAGAAGATTGCTTCGGATCATTGAGCGTACGAATTCTATAACGTGCAAGCAAGGCGAAAGCGTGATTTCCCGAGCTGAATGATTTCAAACCATTGAGCTCTCCAATTTCAACGCAGGCTGGTGAAATGATCTTATGTTTTTGCACCGCATCAACCACCCACTGGAGTGCTTGAGCAGCCCCTTTTTGCGGGTCTTGCATGATTGCTTTACCAGCGTCATCAACAAATCGGCCACCGAATGAATAATTCATGGCAGTGATAAATTCAATTAACCAACTCTCTTTAGCCATTGACAACATAAATGGAAACTCACAGATGCCTGCAGCCTTAATTTTCAAACATTGCTCAGTCACTTCACTCCATGTCTTGGGTGGCGCTGTGATTCCCGCTTTTTTCAATTTCGAGTCATCATAGAAAAACCCCATATAGTCTGTGTAATATGTCAGCCCATATTGCTTACCTTTGTATTCCATGGATTTGACACAAAAATCAGCCGTATCAGCGTTATATTTCATGAGCTCAGGGTATTTATTAATCGGGGCTAACCATCCTGACTCAACCCACTCAGGTAGCCAAGCATCAGAAACCCATAAAACGTCAACCGGTGCTTTACCAACAAACTTAGCAATCCCTGCGTCACGGTATTGTGCCCATGGGGAGTTGCTGTAATTCACGCCTACATTAAATTTTTTCTCAAAGGCATTGGCGTGACTTTTTACTGTATCAACTGCCGCAGACCATGTGTAAAAATTGACCTGATCAGCCGCCATCGCGTTAAAGTTCATACCAGCAAGGCCTGTACCAGCTAAACCTGCTGCCGAAGTCATCTTTAAAAATTCACGACGACTTAATTCAAGTTGAGTATTTTTGTCCATTTTTTATCCTTCAATACAAAAGTTTGGTTGAGTAAAAGCCACAAATTGTCAAAAAACATAAATAAAGTATTGATACTAATTTACATCGTCATTTGACGATTTGTAAATAGGCATTTCACCTTACTGGTGATTCTTAGGCAAATATCACTCTTTTGGCTCTAAAAATGCCGAAAATCCTGCTACAAAAATCTTAATATGCGCATCAATGACAGTATTCACCTCAACTGAACGTTGATGGTCGTAAATATGGCTTCGGATTGCTAAATGAGAAATTGAGCCATGTAAAACCCAGCCTAACTCTTGCAGAAATGGTTTTTGATCCAGTGGTAATTGACGTTTTTTTTCAAGAGCAACCTCTTCAACAATCAGGTCGACAAGTTGGAAAACAAACTCTGAAATAAACTGAGGAGCAACATGACCCTCTTCCAATGATGTAAATAAAAAGAATCGAAGCCACTTTCTGGTCAAGATCGTATCGTAATATTCTCGATAGAAATGAATTAATCGCGTTTCAATCGTAAGATTCTTGTCCTTTAACATTCCAAACCAAGAAGTTTTAATTGGACCAGAAATCTCAGATTCATACACCGCACTAAGTAAAGCTGCTTTATTAGGGAATAAGCTATAAAGAAGGCGTTGGGACACGCCACAATAGTCGGCTAAAGCTCTAGTCTTAGCCGATGGTCCATATTCAGAAAAAAAATCATAGGCCTTAGTTAAGACCAAGGATTTCCTTAACTCCTTGGGAAGACGGGGTGTCGTTTTTCTTTTTTTTAAGGGAATGTTCTTCGTCATAAAATGAGATTTTCAATTAAGCTACTCGTTTAATCATACTTTAAACGTTTAGGTTCTTATGTTTTAATTGAAGAATGATAAATAAACTAAATGGAGAAAAAAATGATTTATGAGTTAAGAACCTATCAGGTACAAGCAGGTAAGGCACCAGAATTTCTAAAAATATATGAAGACAATGGGGTTGGAATCATTACTAAATATGCAAAGCTCATTGGTTCTTGGAATAAAGAATCAGGCGTACTGAACTCTGTTGTATTTTTATGGGCTTATGAAAGTTTTGGGGAGAGAACAAGTCAAAGGGCTAAATTAGCCGCAGATAAAGAATGGCAAGCTTTCGTGCCAACCATTCTGCCTTACCTCGTTCATCAAGAAAGTATCTTTTTGAATCCAGTCAATTTTTCACCCTTAAAGTAACTTACTTTAACTCTCTGAAAAAACGATTTAAGTTAAGATTTTGAAGTTATTATTTTTTTATAAGTCACAATCCATTGGTGCAAATTATTTACATCAATGGTTTGTGATCACAAACTTTCAATACAATTTTTAGCTAATAAACTCTTGGATTGGTACTGGTCTACCAAATAAATACCCTTGATATAAGTAACATCCTTTATCAAATAAGAATTGCAATTGAGATTGATTTTCAACACCCTCAGCCACCACCTCTAAATTCAATGACTGACAAATTGCCACAATGGCCGATACGATGGCGGCATCATTCACATCCGTATTGATATCTCGCACAAAGGATTGATCAATTTTTACTTGGCTAATCGGTAATATTTTTAAGTATGACAAGGATGAAAACCCAGTACCAAAATCATCTAAAGAGAATTCGATGCCTAATAGAATTAAATCCTTCATTTTAGGAATCACTTCTTCTAATTTCTCGATAATTGAACTTTCTGTCAATTCGAGCTTAATCAGTTTTGGATCAACTCCGTATCCCTCGACTAGGTTTTTAATATTTTGCACAAAGGTTGGTTGTAAAAATTGGCGAGCGCTAATATTAATAGAAAGTCGAAGCCCTTTTGCACGTTCAACGGATTGCCATTTTTTTAAATATTGTAAAGATTGATCAATCACCCAATCTCCAATCGAAATAATCAACCCACTACTTTCTGCCAAAGGAATAAAATCATTTGGTAACATCGGCGTTAATTGACCATCTAAAAACCAGCGCAGTAATATCTCCCCGCCCTTTAAATTATTGTTGGAGTCAAACATCGGTTGACAATATAGCTGTAATTGATTTTTTTCAATCGCGCTGCGCAAAGACGTTTCCATCGACGCTCTTTGCTGAATGATTTCTTGCATCTTAGGATTAAAAAATTTGTAATTATTTCGTCCATCATTTTTAGCTTGATACAGGGCAAGGTCTGCTTGTTTGATCAATGTTTCAGTTGATAAATCAGCCCCTTTAAATAGAGTCAAGCCAAAACTACAGGTCATGTAGTACTCTGGTTTATTTTTCTCAAGAGGATAAGGCTTTGAAATTTCCTGGATCAGTTTATTCGCTATTTTTTTCGCCTCAAACAGAGCTTTATTTAAATTAGAACCTAGGCGCTCTGCAATCACAATAAATTCATCGCCTCCAATGCGAGCCACAACATCACTCTCACGCATTGCCCATGCCAAACGCTTTGCTACCTGAGTTAGTAATATATCGCCAAGGTCATGGCCTAAGGTATCATTTAAGTTTTTAAAATCATCTAAGTCCAACATCATCAGGACGACATATTCGTTATCACGCTTGCTAGTTATAAGGGCTTGTCGCAAACGGTCTTGTAACATACGTCGGTTTGGTAGACTTGTCAGGGAATCATAATAGGCGAGTTTATGGATATTTTCCTCATCCACTTTTTTCTGTGTGACATCAACACAAAAACTCATCACTAGACTATTAGGCAAACTCATCGTTTTGAGCTGCATCAACAGTTTTTCATCATCTTGTGTAATAAAAACAAGTTCTTCAATATCTTTTTTATTATTAATAATATTTTTAAATTGGATAAGAAACTCTGCTTTATCATTCGCGGAAGTAAGATTAGCAATTGAGTGACCAATGAGATTTTTTTTATCTTGGCCTAGTAATTCGCACAGCGAGGGATTTACTTCCACGATCATAAAATTTTGGTCAAACACCAAGATTCCTTCCGGCGCATGTTCAATGTAAGCCCGATAGCGTTCCTCGCTTTCACGCAAATCATTTTCTAAAATACTTCTTCTTGAAATCTCTTCTGCCAACAGAGCATTAGCATCAGAAAGTTCATTGATGTTTTTACTTGATATTTCCACATTCGTTTCAAGCTCAAGTGTTTTTTTCCGCATCTGATAATACGATAGCATTCCAATCAGTAAAATAATGGGTACTAAAGAAGCGATGTAGATAAAAATATTAGACGAGAGTTTGCCGTAAATACGATCAGAAGAAACGACCGTAATTAATTTAAATTTTTCACTATCAATACTATTTTTTAAAAGAAATAATGACGAAATGTTTTGAGGTGAATAAATAGAATCAATTAAAAAGTTATATTCTTTTTTAAAGGGTACTAATTTTTCATTCGGCAACACGGCAACACGCTGATCTGTTTGCTTGAAAATATTATTGCCAACTTTAAAAAGTCGTTGATTCGTCTGGAAGATAAAGAATTGGTGTAAGTCAGGATCTTTAATATCTGCTTGCAGTGGTTTAAATAATAAATTTAAACTCGCAATCGTAATAATCCTACCTTTTAGCAGTCCACGATAGTCAACAGGCGCTTGAAAAATCAAAGTTTGATTAACTTCATCAATCTGAAAATCAGTTGACTTCGAGGGCTCAATTTTTGTCCAGTCATCTAGATTACTGCTCGGAGAGGAATCAACTAAAACTTGATTATTTTCATCTAAGAAAATAATGCGTTGATAAATGGGTTCATCAAACCACTTCAAATTTATTAGTTTTTTATCAAAACTACTTTTGATAGAAAATAAATTAACGTTTAGACCATACTCCAATGACATACCCAGAGATTTATTTACTAGGTAGTTTTCGACTTCATTACTAGTTGTGATTAATTCAACGAGACTTTTTTGCTCTTCCAAAAAATTCGCCAAAATCGTAGACGTATGCTTTGTTTCAATATAAAAACGTTCTTCAGCAACTTTTTTTAATTTCTCTTGTGATTGAACTGAATACACCAGCAAAAAGATAATATAAAAAAACAAAAATGCAAAAAAAAGGCCGAATAAAGTTCTTCTTTGTTGAAAAAAAGATTTTAAATTAGAGTAGCCTAATTTCTGTAACAAGACGGAGGCTTCCTACTTAGTTTTTTGCGAAAAACGTTGGGAAGTAGTTTCTGATTCCAGGATAGTACTTATCCACTAAGAGGTCATAACTTCCATCTGCTTTGATCTTTCTTAAGTAAACGTTAAACTCATCTCTTAAACGCGGTGCATCTTTTGGAAAAGCTGTAGCTAAAACTTGGTGTTCAGAGACAGGCCCCAAAACTTTAAACTTACCAGCCCACTTTTTAAGATCCAACAATAAATCCGGCAAATCGAGCAAAGATAAATCTGCATCTTTATTGAGTAAGGCGGGAACCATTTCATTGATGTTAGCGCTTTTTACATAAGGTTGTAGGTTGTAACCAGTCCCCTTTAATCCGTAATTTGATGGATCTAAGCAAGTTCTTTCCATTACGAGAAGGGACTGTTTACCAATCAATTTTTTTGTCTCGACGACATCATTGGCTAAATTTTTGGAAGATTGGATCGGTTTAATCGCACTGTCTGATCTTGCAATCAAAACCACTTGTGAAGGAAAAGTCGGTTCAGAAAACAAGAGGAT
>CANFME010000035.1 GCA_947448305.1 Burkholderiaceae bacterium | reverse complement strand
GAAACATGTATGGAGTCACTGGTCTGATATTCGGAAAAGTCTGATAGCCGCGCAAAAAGCGCATACACGGTCAGGTAATTTGCCTGCGCGCTTGAGCTCAATGAAGAACTTAAGCAGTGCTAACTGTGTATCGGGAATGCAAATACCACGGGTTAGTCAGGGTTTACTGTTGCCTGACGTTGACCAAATTATTCCTTTTTAGGAATAAAAGTCAATATTTTTTTTAACGGCAAGCAATTATTTTAGATAACAAGCCAGGTGCTAACGGAAACATTGGTGCTGATTACGTTGCAAAAGCAGCACCCGATGGCTACACATTACTACTCGGTAATAGCTCGCTACCCATTAGTTCAGCTCTCTATAGTCAACTCCCATTTGATCCTATTAAAGATTTAACGCCAATTGCTTTAATGGTCAATACGCCAAGCGTTTTAGTCGCTAATCCCAAATTTAAAGCCAAGAGTATTGCTGAATTAATCGATCTAGCAAAATTAGAGCCCGGAAAAATAAACTATTCTTCGGCTGGAATCGGTAGTACGCCTCATTTAGGAATGGAGTTACTAGGAAATTTAACAGGCACCAAATTTACCCATATCCCATACAAAGGGGGCGGGCCAGCAGTTTCTGCTGTGTTAGCTAACGAAGTAGATGTTTTAATCACCAATACCTCTACGGTTCTTGCACAAGTTCAAGCTGGAAAGTTAACTCCTTTAGGTACGACAACCTTAAAGCGCACACCTATTCTTGCCTCCGTTGCTACGGTCTCTGAAACAGTTCCTGGATTTGAGTTAAATACTTGGTATGGTATCTTTGGACCGACTGGCGTTCCTAAAAACATTGTTCAGCGTGTAAATCAAGCTTTTATTCAATGCCTAAATACGCCAGAAATTAAGCAACAGTTAATTGCATTAGCTTATGACCCAGATCCTGGATCAGCCGAAACGTTAGGCGCACTGTTGAAAAAAGATATTGCAAACTGGGCTAATATTGTGAAACTAACAGGCATTAAAGCCGAATAAATCTGATACAAAAAGCAACGAGATATATTAGAAATATTTAAGCAGCTAAAAGTACCATCGCCACAATTGAACAAACTAAACCTAGAACTTTCCTTAAAGAAATTTTTTCCTTAAAAATAAAGATCCCTAAAATTGCAGTGACGACAAATCCCATCTGTGAGATGGTCACAACCGTCGTTGCAGGACCTGATTTTAGGGCCTCAAGTAAAAAATAAAGTGCTAAGAATAAGAAGAGTGAAGCAGCAAATCCTAAGTAAAGATATTTCCATAAAAAGATGATTTTTTTGTCTTTATAGTAACTAGCTGAATAAGCCAATGTGAAAAAGACTGTCGCTTGCCCAGTAACGATAGAAATCGAATTACCTCCTGCAATAGCTCCTAATTTATAAATAAAGCCCGTAATACCTAAGAGGACTGTAGCGATAGTAAGACTACGAAAATAACTTTTATCAGTTTTTATTTCAGCGACCTGATTAGAGCGAAATGAAAGATTACTCAATAATAAAAATGCTGCAACGACTAATAATGCAAAAGCAAATATCTTATTCAAACTTAAGGATTCATTTAAAAAAAGAAGTGCGAGAATCCCAGATAAAACAAAACTACTTCTAAAAACAGGAGCGACCACACTAACATCGCCAGTACTCAGACTAATAGAAAAGTACAGCAAAGCAAAATACAGGGTTACTCCAGCACACATGCCAAATATATAGGGCATGCCAAAATGAAGAGAGTCTGTAATCCACCCTAAGAAAAGTGCGCTAGGTAGAAAAAATACGGTTTGTAAAATCAAAAACCTGTGAGAAGGAATTCCTTTACGAGCAGCAAATTTAAAAACCAAATCTCCTAATCCATAACAACACATTGAAATTAAGGCAAGAAGCAGGTAAGAATTTTGCATAGATTTAAACTTTATATTAGGTGATTCAAAAATTTAGTTCATTGTATAGCCTCTAACAAGAAAATTTAACAACTATCTCACACAGAATGATTTTTTCAAAAAAGTACTTAGCAAGCTAATTCGTAGTTTTTCTTTTTAATTGATACACCACAAAAACACATCCCCAAATCACAATTGATGTGTAAGCAAAGACCCAGGCGATTGGTTGCTGCTGCCCGCCAGATATGTCTAAAATATAGCCAAAAATGGATGGCCCTAAGAGTCCGCCGCCAAAACCCATCATGGAATGCAGTCCCATCGCGGCACCCTTTAATTGATCCGAAGTACTGGTAACCAACCCAGCTGTTAAGGTAGCAGAATCCGCCATAATGAAAAGACTATGCAGGATTGCAAAAATCATCACTAACCACCATGCTTGACCAATTGATAGGGATAATAGGATACCGAAAATAGTACTTAAAACCATTGCTATATAAATCCATTTTTTTCGACCAATTCGAATTGCTATTTCATTACCAAGAATCGAAGCAGGGACGCCAAAAAAATTAATGAGGCTGGCTGATTCAGTTCCACTTAGAAGGGGAGGATGGTCGGTACTAGACGCGCAAATTAAAAAGAAGGCGACTAACCAACTTCTTGATGCAAATAACTCTAAGGAATGAACAACGTAACCCCAAATATACGTAGATGCATCTTTGTTTTTTAAAACGAGTTTCCATCGATCAATCGGGAATATATCCGCCCAATGAAGATTGAGGCTATTGTGCCATTTTTTTTCAGTGAGTGGCTCAATCAAAAAATATACAATCAACCAAGCCAATAAGGGGCCAATAGCAATTAAACCATACACATAATGCCAATTAAAAGAAGCTAAAATGATGCCCGACAACAAGTAAGAAAGACCTACTCCAACTCCAAAAAACGCAGTATAAAAAGAAATATATCTGGTTAACTCACCCGTCTTGACCCGATCGGTAATAATTTTCAAGCCAGGCATATAGGCTCCAGCAACGCCAGCACCGTTTAGAAACATAAAAAATAAGGCACTGTAAAAACCAGTCGTTAAAGTAGCTAAACCGATCAGTCCAATAAATTCAATGCCGACGCCGATTAAATAAATTTTTCTCGCATCCAAACGATCAGTTAATACGGTGGCACAGGAAACAAAGCCGATATAACCAAAGAAAAAAATACTAGCGATAAAGCCAGACTGAAAATTAGATAAATTCCATTCTTGTTGGAGTGTATTTAAAGTCACTGCGTAACTGGCAAAACCGAGCAAAGTTAAGACTTGTGAGCAGAGCATGCAAATAATGATATTTTTTGTCTTCATGTTTTTATTATTTTTATTACAGTGTTATCTAAGATATTTCTTAGAATAAAGATTATTCTACTTCTTCGAAAATCTAAGCTCGAATTACTGGGTGATTTAGTTGCTTATTCAAGTCTAAAAAAGCAGTTAATTTCTGACCAATTTTGAAATCTCTTAGGTTGATGACTTCATGCGGGATTTGTCCTTATTGATATTTCAACACTTATAGAGTAGGCTTAAAGAAAAATAATATATTAGAGGGGACAATCACATGTTAATCAATCAACTGATTGGTAAAGTAAATCGCTTGCTTTATCGAAAGTATTTTTATACTGCTTTTTTAAGTATCCTTTGTTGTTTCCAAACTATTTCTGCACCCAATGCATTGGCCCAAGCTTGGCCCAGTAAACCCATCAAAATCATCATTCCATTTCCGCCGGGTGATTCGATTGATTTAACTACTCGAATGATTTCTCCCAAACTCACTGAAATTCTGGGTCAACCCATTATTGTGGAGAATGTGATTGGGGGTAGCGGTTCCATCGGCATCGCCAATTTGGTAAGGTCAAATCCGGACGGATATACCTTTGCATCCGCACAAACGGGGAACTTAATTGTGCTCCCCAACACACTTAAAAGTGTTAAATACAATCCTCTAAAGGATTTGGAGCCAATAGCTCTCATTTCAACCAATTTTCAAGGAATTGTAGCTACTCCTAACGCTCCTTTTAATAATTTAAAAGAGATGATTGCTTATGCCAAAGCAAATCCAAAAACTTTAACGGTCGCTACTAATGGTGAAGGGGGTTATCCATTTTTAACTTTTGAAGACCTAAGATTACGAGCAGGTTTTGATTACATTCATGTGCCATATAAAGGTAGTGTCCAAGTCGCTACAGATGTCATTGGTGGTCAAGTACAAGTTGGTATTTTGGGGATGTCGTCCTTTGTTACACAAATACAAGCAGGTAAAGTGAAGCTTTTGGGGATTACGGCTGCGGCAAGCCCATCTACTTGGCCGAATGCACAACTTGCCAATGATGTCGTCCCAGGTTTTAATGCCACTGGCTGGTTTGGTTATGTGGCACCTGCTGGCACTTCTCCAGATATTATTCAAAAAATGAATAATGCTATTAACGTTGCGATGTCCCAAAAAGAAGTAATTGATAAGTTAAAAGGAATGGAGTTATATGTGCAAGCGTATACCCCCCAATCCTTTAAAGAAGTAATTGAAGCGGACTTTGTGCGTTACTCAAAACTGATTCAAAGCCTTGGAATAAAACCACAATAAATTCAAATAGGGACTACTAAAATGACCAACAGTACTGAAAATACTTATAAGACAGAAATTCGTGATGGGATGCAAATCGACTGGGATGTTCCCATTGAGATGGATGATGGGATTGTTTTAAGAGCTGACGTCTTTAGGCCGATTGAGTCAGGACAATATCCTAGCCTTATTAGTTATGGCCCCTATGGCAAAGGCTTAAGTTTTCAAAAGGGTTACCCAACAGCTTGGGAAAAAATGGTCAGTGACCACCCAGATACTGCGGCTGGCTCCACTAATAAATATCAAAACTGGGAAGTGCTAGATCCTGAAAAATGGATCCCTGATGGATATATTTGTATTCGAGTCGACTCAAGAGGTGCCGGAAGATCGCCTGGTGTAGTGGATCATCACTCACCGAGAGAAACCCGAGACTTCTACGAATGTATTGAATGGGCAGGACAACAAGCATGGTCTAACGGTAAGGTAGGATTGGCAGGAATTTCCTATTACGGAACCAATCAATGGCGCGTTGCCGCTTTAAAGCCTCCACATCTTAAAGCGATGTGTATCTGGGAAGGTTACTCCGATCGATATAGAGATAGCACCCATCACGGCGGTATTCTCTGTACTTTTGTAAAAAACTGGCAAGATATGCAAGTTCGTAATGTGCAACATGGTCTTGGAACTAGAGGTCCGATTAGCGAGTTAACAGGTGAACTCGTTTGCGGTCCAGAAACTCTATCAGATGAGGAGTTAGCAGCCAATCGTGTACCAATGTGGCAAGAGCTACAAGATCATCAAATGGATGATGAATACTACGCTGTTAGAAAGAGTGTCTTTAGTGACATTGAAGTGCCATTATTGTCAGCAGGCAACTGGGGTGGTCAAGGGTTGCACTTAAGAGGGAATATTGAAGGCTTTATGCGTTCAGGCTCAAAACACAAATGGTTAGAAATGCATGGTGGTGCGCATTGGGCAGGACTGTATACCGATTACGGCGTAGAGATTCAAAAGAAATTTTTTGATTGTTATCTTAAACAGACTAATAATGACTGGGAGCAATCTCAACCCAAATTACAGTTACAAATTAGGCACGTTGACCATTTTGTGCAGCGCTATGAAGATGCTTGGCCCATCCCTAGAACGCAGTGGACCAAACTTTACTTAAACTGCTCTGACAATTCTTTATCCTTTGATCCTCCGACTAGTGATACTAAAGTGAGCTACCAACCTTTAGTAAAAGGTACTACTTTTTATGCAAAACCTTTTGAGAAAGAAGTTGAAATCACAGGTCCCGTTGCCATGAAGTTATTCATGAGCTCTGCCTCAAACGATGCAGATATTTTTGCAGTTCTTCATGTTTATGACCCAGCAGGAAAAGAAGTCGTCTTTCAAGGCGCCCTTGACCCACATACCCCAGTTGGACAAGGATGGCTGCGAGCATCGCATAGAGAGCTAGATCAGGAGCTGTCAAAGCCTTACCGACCTTATCTTCTCCATCAAAGAAAAATTCCTCTCACACCAAAACAAAAAACTGAGCTTGATATAGAAATCTGGCCAACGAGTATCGTAATCCCCAAAGGCTATCAATTAGCTCTCAGTGTTTTAGGTAAAGACTATGAATGGGAAGGACCGGCGGCACATTTATCCAATATGAAAAATCCGATGAGAGGTTGTGGACCTTTTATCCATGATGATCCAATGGATCGACCTGAGGAGATTTTCGGTGCAGAAGTAACTTTATACTCCGAGCAAGTGGCACCGTCGTATATCTTATTACCATTCATACCTGAGAGCTCAGCAAGCTAACGAATTAAACTAGTCCTCATCCTAAATGCGAGCTTTTTAGTTGGAGTAAAACTTCCAACCCAAAAGGTTCGCATTTTATTACTTAAAGAATTCGTCTATTTGATAGCAGGATGACTGTAAAAACAAACCTGGTTACCACCAGCTTTTTTAGCTTGGTACATCGCAAAATCTGCCTGGGCAAGTAGTTCGCTCTGAGTCAATTGACTACCTAAAAATAGGGTAATCCCGATACTGGCAGAACAACTATATTGTTTTGAACCTTTAGGTAAGGACAACAAATCACTCGTCCTTTCTAAGGGAAGGGTTGTTGATAAGCTTTGACATAATTTTTCAGCAATATTGTTTGCTTGAGTGTATGCAAGAGAATACTCACTACCTAATTCACTGAGAATGATTGCAAACTCATCTCCACCCATTCGGGCAATGGTATCCACTTCGGGAATAATATCTTTCATTCGTTTGGCTACTTCAACCAACCTAAAATCACCAATCTGATGACCATAGGTATCATTCAAATCTTTGAATTTATCTAAATCAAGAATTAGGAGTGCGCCAAATTGTTGATGACGTTCTGCATTTTTCAGAGTTTGATCTAGGCGGTCCTCAAATAGCCGGCGGTTCAGTACTTTAGTTAACGGGTCATAAAAAGCCAAGGCTTGGAGTTTTTCATTGCTTGTCACCTCTTCGCTTATGTCGGTGATAGCACCAACCATCCGCACAGGTTTCCCTTCAGGGGATGTTTCAACAACTTTACCTTTATCTTCGACCCAGATTTGACTACCATCTAGCCGAATCATACGATATCGATACTGATAGTCTTTTAGCCCTTCTAAGGTTTGACTTAATTGTTTCAGAACTGCACTGAGATCGTCAGGATGAATGCGACTTTTAAAATCATCCACTGAGAAATATTGCTTACTGGGGTCCTCGCCAAGCATCTCTATCCAACGAGTATTGTGTTTGACTTCACCGGTAAAAATATTCCAATCCCAGATACCATTGCCAGAAATATCTAAAACATGGCGTAATAATTCTTCACGTTTTAACAGTTCATTTTGGGCGACATCTAATTTGACCTCGGCTGATTTGAAATCTTCCAGCGTTGAGAGTAATTGCTTCTCAGATTGGTCAATCTTTTTATTTGCTATTGCTAATTTGATTGAATTGTTTTCAGCAACAATTTGTGCATTCTTTGTACTAATTCTATCTATCCAATATCCAATAAGCGCAACATAGGAAATAATTGTGACGGAAAACCACGCCCATCTAATAAGAGCAAGTTCTATAGGCTCTTGAAATAAATTGATTTCAGGTGGATCCTTGTGAAAATAAAGACCTCCCAATCTGGTTAAAACTAAGACTAATTCTAGACAACTTGTAAAGAAAAACAGTTTTAACTTTTTTAATCGAACTTGACCTAAAAGCCTCATCTCTAATAATTGCCAAATTAAACAAAATGCCATTATTGTTAGTGCAAAAAATACTCTTTCTTGAAATTCACCCTGCTGTCTTATATATTCAAATATCAATCCAAAAACCAAGATGGCAAGGGAAGGTAACCATTTAAATTGCTTACTTTCTGGCCTTCTTAGGAAACGAAAAAATAATGCCATATGGAGGCTACTAGCAAAAAGTAGGGTATTTGCTAAAGTAAGAAGCCCGAAATGAACTGATGAAGCAATAGTAAAAAAACTAAAAGCACTTGCCCTGAAGACAAATGCCATAAACCAAAAACTTTCCGACTGAAAAACTCTACCTTGCTTAACTAAGGGGATTGAAATTGCTACTAATCCCCACAAAATCAAGGTGGTGACTATAAATAGGATTTCATTTAGATATGCCATTAGTTGACGTAGGTAAATCGGTAGTTGAGCACATAAGACTTAAATCTTATGCGTGGCGAAGGATTATTCGTTATAGCTAGATTAACTATTATTTGGGTATCAACCACGAAACTCAGGAGACGATCAGCTATCTTCATATTGTCGAGAAATAGCCAAGAACTGATCTTCTTCAAGAATAAAAGCATCCACCACTAGAGGATCAAAATGTTGTCCCTTTTTAGACACAATCTCCTTGATAGCATCCTGATGGCTCCAGCTTTTCTTATAAACACGCTTACTCACCAAGGCATCATAGACATCAGCTAATGCCATAATGCGTGCCGATAAAGGTATATCTTGCTCACTTAATTTGCGTGGATAACCAGTGCCATCCCACTTTTCATGATGACCGCCAGCAATTTTGTATGCAACTTTAATTACATTTTCATCACCTATAAATTCCTGCTCTGCAGAAGATAGGATTGTTTCACCAATAGAGGCATGCGTCTTCATGATTTGCCACTCATCATCATTCAGACTACCCTCTTTCAGAAGGATGTTATCAGGTATGCCAACCTTGCCAATATCATGAAGTGGTGCAGCTTTAAAAAGGAGTTCAATCTCTGCATCACTTAATTCATTTTTATAATGCCCCATTTTTATTAATCTTAAGGCGAGTATTTTGACATAATTTTGAGTTCGGATAATATGGTTACCCGTTTCATTATCTCTAGCCAAAGCAAGAGCATTAAGGCTATCTAGCATCTGACTTTCTAAAGCTTTTGCCTTATTCGTTTCATTAAAAGAAAATAAGCCAATAATGGCGTCCATGATGAGGATAAATAGGCCTGAATATGTAACTAATAAAATCCAACGCCACTTCATATCAAGGACATGAAACATCACCCAGTTTTGATTAGTATTCATATCTACGAGGAAATTAATTCCAGGTCGAATGATTGCAATTCCAAGCTGACAGAATAATAAATAACGTAAATTTTTTACTATTAATGAATGAACATGTTTTTCTATCGGCCTCATTTCAAAAATAGCCCAAACCGCTAAAATAAACACAGTTCCAGAGAGCACCCATTTTTGGGTAGTTTGAGGGCTATAACTAATAAAAATTTCATAGCAAAAACTAAGCACAAACACCAATGCACAAAGAGCTGCAATCACCCTCAATGGCATCACCACAAAAGACATGTTGATATTCCTAATTGTTTTCTGGGGCTTATGAATTAATTTCATCGTGATAGAAGCATCAGTCCAGATTAATAAAAGGTCCAGCTAGCCTAAGCCATTCCGCTTCACATTGGGGGTATTCTTTATTACACAATTCAAACCAATTTTTCAGAGAAGTGGTTTTTAAGAGATGATTGACACGCACGATATCTTCTTTGGGAAGTTCAATTTTTTTAAGATTATATTTTTCTCGCTTACAGGAATCCTTACTCAACATACAATTTTGTTGCTCAAGGTAGAGATTTTCAGAGAATTGCCACATATTATTAATATGACTATCAAAAGCCTTTTGAAGCTTTTCTTGCTGTTCTTGATTTAACAAATCCCACTTGGATAAGGCAATGGCATATCCGTTAACTCCAGAGCTAATGGAAATTGGTATGTAATATTGGACAAAATTCAACCAACCAGCTGAGCCTGCTGAACCTGCACTAGTAATTGCGCAGTCAATAAGATTAATCTTTAAGGCGGAAAACGTTTCTTCAAAGGGAATGATGGCCGGAATTGCGTCAAAAGATTTCAGAAAATCAGCCATTGGTTCGCTTTGAACTCTGACTTTCAAGCCTTTAAAATCAGATAATCGATGGATTGGTTTGCTACAAAAAATCTCCTGGGGTCCAAAAGTCCACAGCCCCAAAAGTTTTACTTTATATTTATCTTGAAGGTTTTTATCTACTACTGGGGCATAAGCATTCGCTAAGGCTCGGAGTTTTTCAAAATTGAGATTTAAGCCAACCACATCAAGTCCATTTAAGGATATTTCATTTTGGATATTCTGTATGAGGCGCAGTGATGCCAAATCAAATACACCATCTTTCATCATCTGAAGTTGATACGTATCCTTAACCCCGACCTGATCTAGCGTCTTAAAATCCACGTCAATCGGTAATCCAGTATTACTTTTGAGGTTTAAAAAAAAGGGTTGCTCAACCTCAGTGGCAATCAAACCGGTTGAACGTGGTTGACCAACCACCTTCAGTTTGATAGTAGAAAACATCTGCCAGGCCAAAACAGAACAGAACAAAATCAGAATAGCGGCAAGGATTCTTTTCATTTGATAGACATTCGTAATTGGTAATCAATGTGAAAACCATAGTCTCATAGTACTATTTATTATGAATCGATAATAGTATTAATCATTAATAAAATCAAGGGCAAAATGCAATTTTCTGTTAAAAGACTTCTATTTATCATTATTCTTATGGCAAAAGAGTAGATCAGTCATGGCTATTTGGAATGGCTACTCTAGTTTTAAAGCCGGAAAATCACACTTAATCGCCTCGTATCCTTCAAAGTTAAACTTTGTATTAGCATTCCCTAAATTCAAGGTTTTTTAGTTATTGGAACTATCACGAATATCCATCATTTTCTAAAAGCAAGGATATTGTTGTTAAAGAAGAATTCCGGTCAGAATTAGTCCGAACCGAGTCCTAATTAGCCGAGCAATAAAGAGTTACTCAAGCAATTAATAGTAAAGCTACTAATTACCTAAATATTAGAAGTGGGGGTTTTATTTTGTGTATCGAAATAAATGCTGCAAAGCCCTCGCCCTTTGTTGGATTTCTAGGGCGCCAGTTCAAAACGGCGAGGTTATATGTGCTGACTAATAAATACTTTCTCTAGGTCGACCAAAAGTTCTCATTTACGCAAAGAATCTAAAAACTTGAACCTGTGATTTCTGTTAAAGTTGATTAATCTATAACTTGGACACCTTTCCAAAATGCGACATATCCAGCAACGTTATTGGCAGCTGATTTAGGTTCAGGATAGTACCAAGCTGCATCTTTATTTGATTGGCCATTGACTTCTACGTCGTAATAACTAGCAGTACCTTTCCAGGAGCACACAGTGTTTTTTGCTGATTTTTTAAAAAACTGCATATTTAAGCTTGCAGGCGGAAAATAATGATTTCCTTCGACCACTATTGTTGAACTTGAATTGGCTAAAACTTCATTATTCCAAATAGCTTTCATATAATCTCCTAGTAAAGATTTAGCATAAAGCAAATCCTACTTTTATGCTGTATTCAATCTGAAGCCTTTAAAGCAAATATTACCAAGAACCTAATGCAAATACCCATCACACCAAAACTAACAGAAAAACTCCAACCCAACTTTGTACCCGAAATCGAAACCGGCTTATTGGCTAAAAATGCCTCTATTTCACCAAAGTTTTTATATGATCCTTTAGGCTCCCATTTATTTACGGCAATTACCCTACTTCCTGAATACTACCCAACCAATACTGAAAAAAATATTTTTACTAAGTACCATGATCAAATTACCAATGCCATAGGAACTGGCGGCACACTAATTGATTTGGGAGCTGGAAATTGTCAAAAAGCGGAATCTTTTTTTAACGCTCTCCAACCATCAAATTACCTTGCGATTGATTTTTCAGTCGAATATCTAGAAAATGCGTTAAAAAAGCTAGAAGGAAAATATCCGAACATTCAGATGCAATGCATTGGCATGGATTTTTCTAAAGAACTCATTATTCCAGACTCAATTACTAAAGCCAAGCGGACCTTTTTTTACCCAGGCTCTAGTATCGGCAACTTCCTCAATTCCGAAGCCCTAGAACTTCTTACTCAAATCAAGAGTCAGGCTAGTGATGGGGGGTTATTAATGGGCGTTGACTTGATGAAGGAAGACTCTGTTCTGATAGCTGCATACGATGATCCTCTCAAAGTCACCGCGGCTTTTAATCTCAATATACTTAGATCAATCAACGCGCAATTAGGCTCTGACTTTAGAGTGGAACAGTTTCGCCATCAAGTTAAAATTAATCATTTAGAAAATAGAGTTGAACTCTACTTAGAAGCGCTGGAGGACTTAACTGTCTCATGGCCAGGAAATTCTAGAGTTTTTAAAAAAGGTGAGTTCATTCACACTGAAAATTCCCACAAGTACACGATTGAATCGATTCAGCTATTATTGAATAAAGCAGGTTTTAAATCGACCCAAATCTGGACAGATCCTAAAGACTATTTCGCAGTGATTTATGCTCAATAAAATCTCCTATCAAACACCTTCTGCAGATGAATTACTAGAGCAATTTCACTTAAGTAGGAAATACTCGACAGATCTCATCATGAATCTGAGCGCGGAGGATTGTCAAGCTCAGTCCATGGAAGACGCCAGTCCTGCGAAATGGCATTTAGCCCACGTTACTTGGTTTTATGAAGTAATGGTTCTCAAGCCATTTGAAGAAAATTTCTCTTATTGGAATCCTCAGTTTGCTATTTTATTTAATAGCTATTACAACGGGGTTGGGGATAAGCATCCACGCAGTAAACGCGGCCTGTTAACTCGACCTTCTTTAGCCGAAGTGCTTGAATGGCGAAAAAATATTGAAGATCGGGTGACTAAACTCTTAAAAGTAAATTCTTCGGTAGAACTCCTATGCTTAATCCAGCTTGGCATTAACCATGAACAGCAGCATCAAGAGTTGCTATTAACCGATATTCATCATCTTTTTTCGAACAACTCCCTTTATCCAGCCTACTTTGTACAAAGTAAAAAAATATCTTGTGTTGAGAAGCCCTTTCAATGGCTAGAGGGAATAAATGGTTTAGTTGAAATAGGCCATGATGGTAATAGCTTTCATTTTGACAATGAAGGCCCGAAACATGCTGCTCTAAATCAAAAGTATTTAATCGGCAATCGACTTGTGAGTAATTCAGAGTGGCTTCAATTTATTGAAGATGGAGGATATCAAAATTTCAAGTGGTGGTTAGACGCAGGTTGGGCATGGCTTCAGACTGAAAAAATGACTACTCCGCTCTATTGGAATAAAGAAGAAAAAAATCAGCTGTTACGTTTTTCACTGAATGGTAATACCCCACTTGATTTGCATGCTCCAGTATCAAACATCAGTTATTTTGAAGCGGATGCTTTTACACGCTGGGCTAGTCTCAACCTTGCTGATTTTGCTGGTGCGCGCCTACCCACTGAATTTGAATGGGAGGCTTTTGCTAAATCAAGCCCTGAATCAGTTGATGATCTATTTGGCAAAGTATGGCAGTGGACCAGCAGTAACTACAATCCTTATCCAGGATATCAAGCATGGGGCGGTATTGCGGGTGAGTATAACGGTAAGTTTATGGTCAATCAAATGGTTCTCAGAGGAAGTTCTGCCTACACTCCAGAAGGTCATTCCAGGGTTACTTATCGCAATTTCTTCCCAACCCACGCACGTTGGCAATTGACAGGCTTAAGGCTGGCAAAAGATGGTGTTTAATTTTGATGAAGCAAAGCCAACTTTTTGATCAATCTCCAACTGATACAAATATTAATCTCATTCCCAAAGACGGAGTTGTTCATTATTTCCAAAGTGTTTTCGATATTGCTACTTGTGATCAGTTCTATCAAACACTTTTAGTCTCACTAGATTGGCAACCCGATCAAATTTGGATGTTTGGTAAAAAGATCATTACACAAAGGAAAGTTGCTTGGATTGGCGATAGTGGGTGCTCCTATACCTACTCAGGCGTCAAAAAAGAGCCCCAGGCATGGACTTCCGAACTTTTAGAAATAAAAACACAAGCCGAAGAGATTGCGCAGTGTAAATATAATTCCTGCTTACTCAATCTTTATCATGATGGTAATGAAGGGATGGGCTGGCATAGCGATGATGAAATTGAGCTTGAGGAAGATGCCCCGATTGTTTCTTTTAGTTTTGGCGCTAGTCGTAAATTCGCCTTTCGTCACAAAGTCGATGATTTAAAAGCCTCACTTTTTTTAGATAATGGGAGCGCGTTAATCATGTATCCTCCAACGCAAACCTATTGGAAGCATGCTTTATTGAAAACGAAGCTAACTGTTACACCTCGCATTAATTTAACTTTTCGTAAAATTAAACTTTAGGACAAATGACCCGTCTTCACAAAGATGGTACAGCCTTCTTTACTAAAAGGTTTGTGCAGACTCATATGCGGGCTTCTAATCCACGATCCGGTCGGATACCGACCGTGCTCATCTTCAAACACACCTTCCACCACAAAGATTTCTTCACCACCAAAATGCCTATGGGGATTGAAGTACGTTTGCGGTGCCCACTTGACTAAAGTGGACCCACTCCCCTGCTGCATTAACGGTAGAACCTTTAAGCCTGCCACCATACCTTGAAACCAAGTAGCTGTATAAGTATCAATTACTTCTCTATCCACTTGATCTGGGCCAAGATGTCGCAACTTCACAAAGAGCGTACAGCCAGTTTCACTGAACGGCGCATGAGAAGAACCAGGCGGATTCATCAGATAAGTACCGGCAGGATAATTACCCGTCTCATCACTCAATGTCCCATCTAAAACGAATATTTCCTCACCAAATTCATGAGAATGAGCTAGAAACTTGGAGCCTGGTTGATAGCGAACAATAGTAGTTGCTTTTGCCACCTCATCACCAAGGCGCTCAAGCATACGTCTTTCTACACCTGATACAGGACTAGTAACCCAAGGTAAGTCATGATGATTAATCACAACTCTCTGACTAAAATCGGCGTTAATTTTCATTTTTTATAATAGTACTTTTTAATATTTCAGGGATACCCGCTGTCACAGAATAAGGGCTTATAAATTTTAGATTTTTCAGAAATTTATGATAACCAGACTGATTTGCTAGGGAATTTGATAAATCTGGGTAAGGTAATGCCCATTCTTCAGTTAAGCGCCTAGTTAATTCACGTCCACGGTTTGGTAGAACGCTAGATACCAAATCAGCCTCTACCAAGATCATCGCTAAACAATCTGTATGAGATGGCTGGGGGCTTAATAATCGATTTAACAACGCAGAATATTGCCCATGATCTGTGGCTAATATCCAAGGAGTTAATGTATTTAGTACCTCATCTATAAGATCAGAATCAGTGCCAATCTTATTAAGTAAAGCTTTTAACAAAGCCAAACTTTTCTTTTCCAACTCATACGAAAAGGCATTGATTAAACCTGGATGACCCAGGTCGTGCATGGCAGCCCCTAGTAATAAAAGCCATTTTTCTTGCTTTGAAATCATCCAAATATCACTGACAGAGGACTCATTTTCGTGACAGAGTAAATAAGAAAGTGTTACGCAAACATCCATCATATGTTTCTTAGAATGATAAGCTGGCTCTGGTTGCATTGCTGCAAAATGATCAATTTCAGAACCCACTTGCATAATCATTGGAAGATAGGGGTTCGGGTAGATTTGCCATCCCTGCCAGAGTTCTGATCTCACTAAAGCTTCAAGAAAAGAGTGCATGGAACTTTCATTTTTTTCCAGTACGGAAAAAAAATCTTCAATACGTTGCGTATTTAAAGGCGTTTTTTTAAAGCTAAAAAAATCATTCAAATTTTCTTGGAGATGATATTGTTTTGGCTGATCCATGAAGGCAATTTTAATCTGAGGAATAATTTCAATCAATAAAGTATTTCGGATAGCAAAAAATCAACCGATATTCTTAGTTAATTGTCTAAATAATCCCACAACCAACCTCCTTAGGCAGAATCGCTTTAAGTACCTTGATAAAATGGATAGAATGATTATTGTTTTTTAAATTATGCAAAATAATTAGAAAATATAACTTTTAGATAAATAAAAGGGGACTAACATGGCTAGATGGTGTCGTTTTCAAAACAAAAAAACACAAGAGATTAGTTTCGGCAAACTCAGTCAAGATGAGAAATTCGTAGAAACGATTTCAGGAGATCCCTTTTCAACTCATACCATGACTGGAGCTTCTATTTCTGTAGAGGAAATTGAGTTGTATTATCCAAGTCAGCCTTCCAAGATGATTGGATTATGGAATAACTATCACGCCTTAGCCCAACAACAAAATAACGCTATTCCCTCTGAGCCCCTTTACTTTATTAAATCGAGTAATTCTTTTTTAAATCCTCAGGGCATTATCAAATTCCCAAAGACAAGTACCGGCCCCGTTGGGCGCGTCATTTATGAAGGTGAACTCGGTATCGTAGTAGGTAAAACAGCAAAAGAAATTTCAGTTGAGGATGCAAAAAATTACATTTTGGGATATACCTGTGTCAATGATGTCACTGCCCTTGAAATTTTGACTAAGGATGAATCTTTTAAACAGTGGACTAGGGCCAAAAGTTACGACACCTTTGGACCCTTCGGTCCATGGATAGAAACCGATGTTTCTTACGAGGATTTAACGGTCAAGACCCTTATCAATGGGCGAGAACGTCAAAGCTATCCCTGTTCTGATATGATTTTTAATCCCTATCAAATTTTGAGTTATTTATCGTTTGATATGACTTTATATGCTGGTGATGTCATTGCTTGTGGTACTTCTCTTGGCACACTGCCTATTAAAGGTGGTCAAATTGTTGAAGTTAACATAGAAGGTATTGGCAAATTAACCAATACAGTGCAAGATATTTAATTGATTTTGTTGATCAAATAACAAATAGCTATAGTGTGTAGCTTGTTTTAATTTTTTTGTGGTGATAAAAATGAAAATTTGTGTTGTCGGAGCTGGAGCAATCGGTGGCTTACTTGCAGTCAAACTTGCAAAATCAGGCAATGATGTCACCGTGATTGCAAGGGGACCGAACCTGAAAGCAATTCAAGAAAATGGTTTTAAATTTATCGAACATGACGGTACAGAAACGGTTACACCACTGCGTGCACTCAGCTCTATTAGTGAGGCAGGACCACAAGACTTAGTGATTTTAGGTATGAAGGCGCACCAAGTTGCTGCCATTGTTCAAGAGTTGCCAGCTTTGTATCATGAAGAAACGATGGTACTCACCGCTCAAAATGGTATTCCATGGTGGTATTTCTTTAAACATGGTGGAGAGTATGAAGGTCGAGTCTTAGAAAGTGTCGATCCTGGTGGTGTCATCGCTGCTAATTTACCGATTGAACGCGTCGTGGGTACGATTGTTTACCCTGCCGCTGAAATTATCGCTCCAGGGGTTTTAAAGCATATTGAGGGCAACCGTTTTTCAGTTGCTGAGATAGATAACTCAGTCACCCCAAGAATTGAATTACTCTCCAAAACTTTCAAAGAAGCGGGCTTCAAAGCGCCGGTTATCTCAGATATTCGCTCTGAACTTTGGACTAAGCTATGGGGCAATTTAAGTCTTAATCCGATTAGTGCATTGACCCATGCCACCCTCGTTGATATCTGCGAATTCCCCTTATCACGAGATTTAGTCGCCAAAATGATGAAAGAAGCCCAAGATGTTGGAGAGAAGTTGGGAATTGCATTTCGGGTTTCGTTAGAAAAAAGAATTGCCGGTGCCCAAGCAGTGGGTGCTCATAAAACCTCAATGCTGCAAGATATTGAAGCTGGACGTGCCATTGAAAAAGATGCTTTGATTGGTTCTATCGTAGAGCTTGGTCGCATCGTAAACTTGCCGACTCCGCACATTGATGCAGTCTATGCTTGTATTAGTTTGCTTTCAAAAACTTTAGCCGATCAGAACGGCCAATTAAAAATTACCTCTCATTAAATAAAAGGACTACGAAAATGAAACGCTGTTCTACCCTGCCAGAATTACTCTCCTTAGGCAATGATGCCAATTCAGCAATTGGTGCTCCGGATCAACTAGATGTCACTTTTAAAAGTTTACGTGTTTTTATTACGCAAACAGTCGCCAAGTTAAATAGCTTTGGTATCGGTAGAAATGATCGTGTTGCGATTGTTTTAGATAATGGTCCAGAAATGGCTCTCGCTTTCATGGCCGTTGCAAGTGGTGCAACATCTGCACCCCTGAACATTTCCTATCGTGCTGATGAATTTCAGTTTTATTTAGATGATCTCAATGCAAAAGCCATTATCGTCAAAGTAGGTTCTGAGTCACCCGCCATTTCTGTTGCTGAAAAATTAGGTGTAGCAATCATTGATCTTCACCCTACGCCTGAATGTGGCGCAGGCACATTTACACTCAGTTTACGAGGTTCTAAAAAGTCAAAGCTTAAACTGGGTGGTTGGGCCAAGCCAGATGATGTTGCTCTCATTTTGCATACTTCTGGAACAACTTCAAGACCTAAAATTGTGCCTCTTTCGCAGACTAACGTCTGCGCCTCAGCTGGCAATATTGCAGAAACTTTAGCCTTTACCTCAAAAGACCGCGGTCTCAATATCATGCCTTTATTCCATATTCATGGACTCATAGCAGGTATCTTGGCCCCTCTCTCAGCTGGTGCATATGTTTCTTGCACTCCTGGTTTTAATGCACTGAAGTTTTTCTCCTGGATGGATCAAATCAAACCAACTTGGTATACCGCGGTGCCAACCATGCATCAAACTATTTTGACAAGGGCAAATAATAATCAAGCGGTTATTCAAAATAACCCACTGCGTTTTATCAGATCCTCTAGCTCTTCTATGCCAATGAAAGTGATTGAAGAACTAGAAGCGTGTTTTAAGGCTCCACTGATTGAGTCTTACGGTATGACCGAGGCATCCCATCAAATGGCAAGTAATTTACTGCCGCCAGCAAAGCGTAAGCCTGGCACTGTGGGAGTTGCTTCCGGACCTAGAATGGCCATTATGGATGAGGATGGCAAGCTTTTGGGTGTTGGTGAGACGGGAGAAATCGTGATTCAAGGAGCCAACGTCACTAAGGGATATGAAAATAATCCCAAAGCGAATGCAGATAATTTCACAAATGGTTGGTTCCGAACTGGCGACCAAGGAACGATTGATGCTGATGGTTATGTAACGATTACGGGTCGTTTGAAGGAGATTATTAACCGCGGTGGGGAAAAAATTTCACCGCGAGAAGTAGATGAAATCCTGATGGAACATCCTGCAGTGTTACAAGTAGTAACTTTTGCTATTCCTCATGAAAAACTCGGTGAAGAAGTTGGTGCCGTAGTTGTTCTGCGTGAAGGTAAATCTGCTGAAGAAAAAGATATTCGTACTTTTGCTGCACAGAAGCTGGCTGATTTCAAGGTTCCTAAAAAGATTATCTTTATGGATGAGCTGCCAAAGGGTGCTACGGGTAAATTACAACGTATCGGTCTTGCCGCAAAATTAGGGCTTTAATTAGATCAGTGCCCCGAGTAAGTTCGGGGTACTACCAAACCTGTAGATTACACCTTACCCAAATCGACATTCGAGCGATTACGTTTCAAAAACAGCCAATCATCATTGAAGTCTTTAGAGGATAATTGGCTTTCATCACAATACAAAAAGGTTCTACTATGCCATTCGCTTTGGTCCGAAATGTTCAAATTTACTATCAAATCATTGGTGATCAAGGACCTTGGTTTACCCTCTCAACAGGTGGGAGAAGAAGTCACGCAGAATTTATACCTCTAGCGAAGAAAATAGCTGAAGGTGGCTTTCGAGTTTTACTGCATGACCGTCGAAATACCGGTGCATCAGAAGTATCCATCGCTGGACAGGACGGTGAAGAAATTATTTGGGCTGATGACTTAGCGGAGCTATTACGACAATTAGGTATTGAGAAGGCATTCATTGGCGGGGCCTCTTCTGGAGCGAGATTGTCAATCCTTGTCAATCAACGCCATCCAGAAATTGCCAAAGCGCTCGTTTTACTTCGCTTGACTGGCGGAGAAACCGCTGCGAGTAGATTACCTAAAAAATACTACCAACAATTTATTGATGCTGCCAAATCAGGTGGGATGCAAGCTGTTTGTGATACGGCTGACTATCAAGAACGAATAGCCGCGCGACCTGAAAATCTGGACGTCTTAATGAAGATGGATCCAGCCGAATTTATCCGTGTTTTAGAAAACTGGCTCAGTATTTTTGTAAGCGGGCCAAAATATCCAGTGATGGGGGTGGAAGAATCGACCCTTCAAGCCATTAAGGTGCCAGTACTGATTATTCCAGGCAATGATCGTACCCACGCCCGAGAAAATGCTGTTGCTGCTGCTCAGATTATTCCCCAAGTAGAATTATTTCAGTTACCAATTGAAGATCAAGATGCAGATATTATTTCTTTTACACAGTGGGCTCCGCTAGAGGATGCCATTGCTACCAAGGTTATTTCTTTTCTAAAGGACATCCAAAAATGAAGATTCGTCGCGTAGTAACAGGCCATGATGCAAGTGGTAAGGCCATCGTAGAGCAGGATGAAATTTGCACCAATATTATTTCAAGGCGTGATCATCACTCTAGTATCGTAGTTTGGTCCACCGGTCAATTTCCAGTAGATAATTTAGATGCTACCAATGGTACTCCTAGAGACGTCTCTGTACTGTCTAAGGAAGATACCGTTTTTAGAATTGTGCAATACGCCCCAGGCGTTGCTCCCCGCAACCATAGAACCGAAACAATTGATTACGCCGTTGTAATGTCTGGTTCAATTGATATGGATTTGGACGGTACCATTGTGCACCTGAATCAAGGTGATGTGATTGTCCAAAAAGGTACCATCCATAATTGGATTAATAATGGTGATGTACCTTGTGTGATTGCCTTCATTTTAATTGCTGCCAAGCCCATCAGCCTTACTCAAGCAACTTTACATGCTGATGGATAAGCCGCTTAAAGCATTTTTATTTTTTATTTTGATGGGTGTGGGAAGCTTGTGTTCAGGCCAAACGTATCCTTCTAAACCGGTAAAAATCATTGTTCCGTCGGCTCCAAGTGGCGGGTCAGACATTATCGCTAGGCAACTTGCCCAGTCGTTTACAAAAGCATTTGGGCAAAGTTTCTTTGTAGAAAATAAACCAGGTGCAGGCAATTTGATCGGTATTGAAGCAGTGATGCATGCACCACCTGATGGATATACTTTACTCATGGTGCCCACCGTTGATAAATCAATTGACTTTTATTCCTAATAAGGAATTGTGGAGTCAATGTCGCCGTCCAACAGTAAACTACGGCTCGCATAGGGGAATTGCGCCCCTAATACGCAGTATGAACTGCCTAAGGGCGTAATTGACCTTAGGGGTTT
>CANFME010000034.1 GCA_947448305.1 Burkholderiaceae bacterium | reverse complement strand
TCTATTGCAAAATTTAATGAAGATAAAATTCCTTTTTATTTAAGTGTGCCGAAGGAAGATCTGGCTCTTTTTTCCCAAGAAATTGATTGGGATCAGCTTCAATCCTTAGGTGAATTTCATCTTATAACAGATGAGTCGATTGTGTTGTCGAATACCCATTTAGATTCTAAGGCTAGTTTAGAGCGCTACTATGCAATGCCTGGCTATTTAAGCCAACAGGTCATCAAAGCCGAAGCATGGCGATTAATTGGTTGTGAAAATTATCTCTGTTTAGACTCAGAAGCTGTCTTTATGAAGCCCTTCTACTTGAATCAGTTTATGGCTAATGCTTCAGAGCCATTTACCATCATTCACCCCAATACAGAATTTCTCACTTTGGCCAAGAGGCTCGGCAAGAACAAAGCTACTGAACATTTCTTTAAGGATAATCAATTACTAAGGGATGAGTTTGGTCGTGCTGGCGAAGATGCGCAAGATTGGGATTTTGGTCCTGCTCCATTGATTTGGTCAAAGAAGGTATGGCAGTCCCTAGAGTCAAACCATCTCATTCCAAAAGGCCAAACCATTTGGGATGCTATTGAGCGTCTACCCTTTGAAATCAGGTGGTATGGTGAGGCCTTACTAAAATTCAAAGCAATTCCAATCCATGCAATTGAACCCCTGTTTCAGGTGGTTCATTATGATTGGCAACAAAAGCATTTAACGCCTTTTGAAGAAACGAACTATTTAGGCATCCTCTCTCAATCGAATTGGGATAAAGAACTAGATCCTAGTTTTGCACGCAAACCTTGGCCATCTCGCATGTGGCGAAAAATTAAATCTAGTTTAAAGTGAATCTATGCCTGAAATGAACCCTTTAAAACCAAAATTACAAATACTAGTCATCTCGCTTGAACAGTCCCTATCAAGAAGAGAACAAGCGGCTGTTGAGCTAGCCAAAACCAAACTAGATTGGCGTTTTTTAGACGCAGTAGATGGTCGAAAATTATCCTATCCGATACCCGAGTATCCTGCGAGTAAGGTAAAAAGGTTATTAGGTTTTGAATTAACCCCCAATGAAATCGGCTGTTTTTTATCGCATCGTGCAGCTTGGCAGCAGTGTGTTGAAAACCAAACGGCAACATTAGTCTTTGAAGATGATTTTTTACTCTTGCCACATTTTGAACATTGTGTCGAACAACTATTAAATCATCCTAATGATTGGCAAATTGTTCGTCTTCAAGCTTTGTTAGAAACGCCTTCGGACAAGCTAAAGTCTTTCGATCAATTTGATCTAGTTCAAAATCATGCAGATCCACTCGGTGCTACAGCCTATCTCATACAACCAGCTTCAGCAAAAATTCTTATTGAGTTTTCGCAGCAAATTTATGAACCGCTCGATCATTTTTTAGAGCATCACGCTAAACATGGTCAAGTGACTTTAGCAGCAAAGCCCTATCCAGTGGATATAACAAAAGTCGTATCTACTATCGCGGATCGTCCTAATGATCGAAAGCCTATCAAAGGCTTTGCAAAAAATATCCGGTCTTTTTACCGCTGGTTCGATCGGACTTTCTCAAAAGATCCTTGGTTTCCTAAATAAGAAGCTTAGAAATCCCTTAGCAATACCTCAGAAACAGCTAAGAAATGCTTAAGAAGTAGCCTTGCGACACACTTCTCTTAGAAACTCAATCACAGGCTCAATACTAGGTCGTTTTAGCATTAATGGCTCATCAGCAAATGCCGCCAAGCGCATCTCATTCAAGAGTAAGTCTGGCAACTCTGCAAATTGATTCCAATGCATCGGCTCTAAGTTAATTATTGCTTTGGGATTGAAGTCAATCTGTACATTGTGATCCGTCCAAGTGATAGGTAAGCATCCGGCTAAAAATGCCTCTGGGATTTTTTCAGTGTAATAACCAGGAAATAAGCCATTTTCGGGGCAGAGATTAAAGGCTGCTTGTTGTAATTCATCAAACTTCACAAAACCACTTTGGTGGTGATTTTTGATATCGCGATTAAAGTGAGCGCCTAAGCCTTTGACAGGAAGAATCCGATTGACTGCTTCATAGATTGTCTTACGCGGTTCTAATAAATGGGATGTGATGAGTAATGCTTGTCTTTCTCTTTTTAAAAATTGATTACCAAGGGGGCGCATCATTTGTTCAATATTGAGTAATCTGCCGTATCTTGGATTTGTATTACCCGATATGCCCTCTTTTGACCAGTCCACCATTTCCATCCAATAAGGAAATCGACAATGTGTTTCATCTTGGAAGCCCAAATCAAAGGATAAAGCAAAATCGGATGCGGTGATATCTGGGCGAATGTTTTCAGAGGTTTGAAATAAACGTATCTTATTACCCACGTTTAAACTAGAGTTTGCTGTAGTAAGTTGATCTTTTAAAGACTGTGCACTCGAGCGAAGTGGTTTTGGTAACCAACGAAATGGTTTACTATCTTTTTTAATAAAGGGCCCTTGAATCACTAAATCAGCTTGCGCTTCTTTTACCCAAGAAATCTGATACCCTAAAAAATCCATCAAGATAGGAACTAAACTTGATGGATAATCATGAGGTGTATCCTTTAAAGCAATATTTATATTCTTCATGAGCATTATTTTATGAGCAATTACTCGATTGTCATCACCACCTTTGATAAAAGGTTCGAAAAATGGCTAAAACCCTTAGTTTTATCCATTAAACAATTACGTCCCAATATTGAAGTCATCTTAATGGTAAATGGACGCGCTAACGAATCTTTTAATGAGGAATTTCGTTCTGAGATCCTCAAATTCGCAAGCCAAATGCCGAATACTTTTGTAAACATGTTTACCAGTTTCCAGTCCCTAGCCAAGTTATGGAACCGAGGTGTACTGACGGCAAGTGGTGAGCAATGTTTGGTATTAAATGATGATTTAAGTGTACCAACCGATTTAGGGGATGGTCAAAGTATTTTTGATCAATTAGATACTCTAACTAAAGTAACTGAAACCTTTCGACTCAATGGTAGTTTTTCTCATTTTGTAATCAGTAAAAAAGAGCTCATGGAAGTCGGCTTTTTTGATGAGCGGCTTCTCGGCATAGGTGAAGAAGATGGGGACTTTTACTGGCGTTACTATCAACACTATCAAAAAGAAATCCCGAGTATTGATGTCACCGGCATCCTGCAACCACAACCAGAAAACGGTGTCTTAATTCAAGACAGTGATGACGGATTTAAGAAAGGTGTACGACATTACTCCCAATTTAATCGCAACTTCATTAAAAACGAAAAGTATCAACGGGCTTTAATTGGTGGCTATAAAGGGATGTTTGACCACCGGGTCAAAAGTTTGTTGACCGATGAAAAACAATATCCTTACGAAGATTTCTATCAAAAACGTAAACATGAACTTTAATCTAAAGACTTTTTTGGTATGAAGATAGTGACTTTTTTTAAAGAACTTGTGATGCAGTTTTCACCCTTTTCCAATTACGCAGTCAAGCGTATTCACTCTTCTTATCTCGTCTCCCAAAAGCAATTTGATGTTGGACTAAAAGACTATTATCACTATGTTATACAGTTATTTGAACGAGGAATGAGTGAGCAGGCTTCATGTCAAGAAAGCTTTGCGTTCGAGGTGTCTAAGTTTCCAAAAACCTACAGAAGTACAAAGGTTCAACAACTTTGCTTACAAATTGAACACACTCTAGTCAAACCTGGTGGCAGAGGCGCTGAGAATGCACAAGAAGGTGTAATTCCCATCAATCCATCGGGTAGCAACTATCTGGTTCGCCTAGCCCATTTAGAAAAATTGCAAGCAGCTGATCTAATCATCGAATACAGTCGTTCCAATATTAAAAATATCAAAACATCAAATCAATTTCCAAGCATCTTAAAAAAGATGGCTCAGATCTCCCCAACCCTGTATCCGTTAGTTAAAGTAAATCAGTTAAATGATAAACGCTCGATTGCCTGTGCCACCCTATTTAGAAACATGAACGAACCGAGAAGAAAGTCGTTTTTTGAAAGTTTATTAGCACACCAACTCCCCGTTCAAAATGTAAATAATGTGTTTGACCATATAGAAAACACCTATGCTCAAATCAAAGTCTTGGTGAATATTCGGCAAACAGATCACCACGACACCTTAGAGGAATTACGTGTATTACCTGCGCTGCGTTGTGGGGTAATTGTGGTCTCTGAAGAAGCTCCGCTCATCAAAGAATGTCGATACAGTGATTTTATTATTTGGGGCAAACTCGCAGAGTTACCAGCATTGATTCAAGACGTATTAGACAACTATGATGCTTTTTATAAAAAGATCTTCCAGTCAGAGCACTTTGAGAGGCGTATGCAACGCCTAGAAGCTTCGAATTATCTCAAAGTGCAACGCATCATCAAGAACTCAAATACTCAAAGCATTAATCATTGATTAATGCTTAATGTAAGTTTTCTAAAGGTTTGGGCTGACATTTCAAGGTGGCACCAGAATACAAAGCAATATAAAAGATTAAGACTTCAAAGGAGATTTTTTCACTTAGTTCCGAAGTGAAGAAGGCTAAAAAAATCGTTGGTAAAACCCATATTGCGCTCTTGGCATAAATGTTTTCACTCTCGATACCTTTTTTTATTAAAGCAACCATTGCGACTAAGATTAGTAAAAATCCAGGGATGCCTAAGCCTAAAGTAATATCTAACCAACCACTATGCGTGTGTGAAAGGGTAGAATCAGGCCATTCTTTTTTTCCTATGTATTTAAAAGAATCTTGAATAAGGCCATGACCCAAAGGGTACTTTGGCACTAATTGAATACCCTCAATCATCCATGCTGTTCTTACATAAGTAGTTTCACTAACTCGATTACCAGAACTATTTTTGAAATTTTCTAACTTTTCTGGCAGGTAATTTTTCCAAATCTGAGTCTCGTCAGTATGTCTTGCCACTTCAATATCGCTTAAGAGATTACTCCAGACAGGATTTGTTTTGACGTGCTGGAAACCCAAAAATAGAGTGCCAAGAAACAAGAGGATCACGACTGATAGGATGCGCAAATTGTGAACATTTTTCCAAAATAAACGCGCAATGCATACCATGAGAATCAATCCCATATATAAAAAACCATTTTTACCATTGACTAAAAAGATGGCATTTGCGATCAATAATAAAGCTGTAATCAGTCCAATAATCTTCACGAAGGTCATTGAACGGATCTCTCTATCCAAATAAAAAACAATCCATGCAAAAGCAATCATCGCAAATAAAACAAATTGGTATTTTGGAATGTAGTTTTTTTCCATCTCTAAATAGTGCCAATAATTAGCTCCTGGATCGATCAGATCTAAACCATGAGATAAATAAAATGCACCGACTGGTCCCAGTAAAAGCATGGTAAAAATATTTTTATTGAATTTATAAGTTTTCAGTCCCAACGCAATGCCTAAGCCCATTCCAAGGATGGCTTCAAGCAGAGATCTTTTCCAGATAGTTTTAATTTCAATACTCATGATTTCTGGAGATGTTGTAATCATCAGGCGATGAAATCCCACCCAGATAAATAGCCCGACAAGGCAAAGGACTGGTAAGTACTGATTGATCGTCAGTTTTGGTAACTGAACTTTAGTCATCAGTAAAGCGGTTGCTATTAATGCCGTATATAAAACGACATAGCGAATAGCCAAAGAGCCCGGAATGGACCAAACACTATTTAAAACAAAAAATAGTATGCAAAGGAGAATAGTAATATTTTTTTGAGATAAGGACATCACGTTGAATCTTTATCATTCATTTTTACATACACGAGAGACGTTTTAATCAAAGAGTGGAGCATTCTTAAACAAGAAGCCATTCGCATCTTTTTCATTTTGAATTGGGATTACCCCATTCGGAATCTGCCAATCAATATCTAATGTAGGGTCATTCCAAATAATGCGCTGTTCACTTTTTGGATCCCAATAATTTGTCACTTTATATAAAAAGTGTGCGCTGGGTGACAAGACAAAAAAACCGTGTGCACAGCCAGCCGGAACCCAGATTTGTTTATGATTTTCTGCGGAGAGTTCCACCGCTGTCCATTGACCAAAAGTGGGTGAACTTTTACGAATATCTACCGCGACATCCAATACGGTTCCGCCAGTCACTCTCACTAATTTACCCTGCGGATGATCCATTTGGTAATGCAGTCCGCGCAAAATATGCTGCGCTGAAAAGGAGTGATTATCCTGAATAAAGGGATCGGTTATGCCGGTTTTTTCAGAAAACTCTGCTTGGTTGAAGGACTCATAAAACCATCCACGTTCATCGCCAAACACCTTCGGTTCGATGATTAAAACATCCGGAATTTCTTTAGTAGGAGTTACTGTTATAGGCATAAGATGATTTTATTGAAGGTGGTGTGGGTAGTTAAATTGAATTTTACTGCTTTATCGCACTTTTTCATTCAGCATATTAAGTAAATATTTACCGTAGTCATTTTTTTTGAGTGGCTCGGCTAATTTTTCTATATCCTGTGCACCAATCCAATTATTTCGGTAAGCAATTTCTTCCGGACAAGCGACCATTAAGCCTTGACGTTTTTGTAAGGTGGAGATAAATCCAGCGGCCTCTAATAGTGAGTCATGCGTGCCGGTATCTAACCAGGCATAGCCACGTCCCATGATTTCGACACTGAGTTGGTTATTATTTAAATACGCCGCATTCACATCCGTAATTTCTAACTCACCACGGTGACTCGGCTTAATCGACTTAGCAATATCGCAAACTTGGTTATCATAAAAATAAAGCCCTGTAACAGCATAGTTACTTTTTGGTTTGAGAGGTTTTTCTTCGATGGAGATTGCTTTAAACTGTTGATCAAAATCTACCACCCCATACCTTTCTGGATCTTTGACGTGATAGGCAAAGACAGTAGCACCGAGGTTTTGTTGATTGGCATTATGTAATTGGGTTGCAAAATCATGGCCATAAAAAATATTATCCCCCAGTACTAAGGTACTCGGGTGATTGCCGACAAAATCACGTCCTAAGATAAAAGCTTGTGCCAAACCATCGGGACTAGGTTGCACTTGATATTGAATATTTAGACCCCATTTTGAGCCATCACCTAGTAAATATTCAAAAAGAGGCGTGTCATGTGGAGTGGAGATTAATAAAATATCCCGAATACCCGCTAACATCAAGGTGGTTAAAGGATAGTAAATCATCGGTTTGTCATATACCGGCATTAATTGTTTTGAGACTGCTTGAGTCACCGGGTATAGTCTAGTACCTGAGCCCCCTGCAAGAATGATGCCTTTGCGTTCTGAAGTCTGTATTGAAGCTTGCGTAGTTGTTTTCATATCAATTGTGTTCAAGGTTAATTTGGTGTGGCATCTTGAGTATCTTAACTTTTTAATTTTTCCGTGACATAGTTCACCACGTAAGACTCGACTTGCGCTTCCCAATGGGGATACTCTGCACTAAAGGGCATTGCTCGTAATGCCTCTTTGAGTTTTTGATTATTCATACGAGAATTGTAGGGCCTTGGTGCTGGCAAAGGATAATCGCTCGCCGGAATCGGTAAGATATTTTCAGGCTTTACTAGAATTCCCTCTCCAGCCTGTCTTGCAGTTTCAATCGCAAAAACGGCTAAACCATGCCATGAGGTTACACCATCGACCACCGCATGATAAGTACCAGACAGAGTTTTAGAAAAAATGAGTTGCATGGCAATTTGTGCCAACCAATCACTTGAAGTAGGACATCCATGTTGATCTTGAATAACCTTTAGTTCTTCTCTTTGGCTAGCCAAGTTCAGCATGGTGCGGATAAAGTTTTTTCCTTCACCATACACCCAACTTGTTCGGAGTAAGTAGTAACGTGGGCTCGTGAATCCATCTATTCCATCCATTCCATCTTCAGGATCATTACCAAACCCAGCAAAAGCCTGAGTAATTGCCTGTTCTCCCATGAGCTTGCTTTGGCCATAAACACTCAATGGATTGGTCGCATCTTCCTCTAGGTAGACAGACTCTTTGAGGCCATCAAACACATAATCGGTAGAGTAATGAACTAGTACTCCTTTTGAGATGCTTGCGACATACTTCGCCATTAATGCCACTGCCTTGGCATTAATCTGATGAGCCTTCACTTCTTCGGTTTGCGCTAAATCCACCGCGGTATATGCTGATGCATTAATAATGATTTGCGGTTGATAGTGATTCAAAGTTTGGATGATGGCAAGTTCATCTGTCAAATCACATTCAGTCCTACCCAAAAAGACAACAGGCAAATGAAATTCTTTAAATAGTTTTTGTAAAGACCGACCCACTTGACCGTCTTTGCCAAACACGATAATCGGATGACTTTGCAAGTCAAGATGCTCTTTTAACTGGTGCTGCAGACTTGCCGCGATTCCTGAAAATGACATTTTACCAGTCCGATCTATTGAGGTGAGGAAGTACTTACTCTGCTAATTAAGCAAATTTTATTTAGCATTATTAGAATACTGTTTATCAATCCAATGTTGATAATTTCCGCTCAGTACGCTTTGCGTCCAATCTTTATTGGACAAGTACCACTCTACTGTTTTACGGATTCCCGTGTCAAAAGTTTCCTGAGGTTTCCAACCCAGTTCACGTTCAATTTTGGAAGCATCAATCGCATACCGACGATCATGTCCAGGTCGATCTTTGACATAGGTAATTTGATCCGCATAACTACCATGGGGTTTTGGCTGCATCGTATCCAAGATCTGGCAGATGGTTTGAACCACTTCTAAATTAGTCTTTTCGTTCCAACCGCCAATATTGTAAGTTTCTCCAACCACGCCTTTTTCTAGGACACGGCGGATTGCACTACAGTGATCTTTGACATAGAGCCAATCCCTAATTTGTTGACCATCCCCATAAATAGGTAAGTCCTTACCATTGATGGCATTCAGAATCACTAGTGGAATGAGCTTTTCTGGAAAATGATAAGGGCCATAATTATTGGAGCAATTGGTTGTCAATACCGGCAGGCCGTAGGTGTGGTGCCAAGCTCTGACCAGATGATCAGAAGCTGCTTTGGAAGCTGAATAAGGACTGTTTGGCTCATAGGGATTGGTTTCATTAAAAGCCGGATCTGTGAGTTCGAGTGAGCCATACACCTCATCGGTGGAGACATGTAAAAATCGAAAAGTTTCCTTCTGACTTGGGGATAACTTACCCCAATAAGCTCGGACCGCTTCGAGGAGATGGAAAGTGCCGACAACATTCGTTTGAATAAACTCGCCAGGTCCAAGAATGGAACGATCCACATGGGACTCAGCCGCAAAATTAACGACCGCCGTAATGGCATATTTTTCTAATAAGTCACTCACGAGCGAAGTGTTCCCAATATCCCCTTGGATAAAGTGATAACGCGGGTCATTTTCTAACGTCTTTAAGGTTTCAGGATTACCCGCATAAGTTAACTTATCCAGATTCACTAGACCAGCAACCTTTGGATTGGCTAAGTAATCCAAAACAAAATTACCACCAATAAAACCCGCACCGCCTGTTACAAGAATCATTTTTTCGCCTTACTTTTCGCCTTACTTTTCATTAAACAAGCCATTGATACGACATTTACAGTCAATTTCAATGATGAACCATAATATATTTTATATTTTGCACGAATTATCGTGACTGAATGAGTTCTAAAAGTTTTAATGGATATTTCGAGAGAATTTTAAACATATTGGTGGGTACACCATTCTCACGACATGCTCGTAAGACCTCTTGATTTAACAATACCCTAGAGCGCCAATCTTTAGAACTAGCCCCGCCAATTTGCATATGCACTAACACCTCAGGTAGATGCCGATATTGAAGTTTGCTGTTGTAAAAAGCCCGTACGACATACTCATAATCTCCAGCAATCCGATAGTCCGTTTTAAAGTTTCCGACTTTGGTCATCACGGTGCGTTTCAAAAATAAAGCTGGATGGGATGGCATCCAGCCCCAAGCTAATCGTGCTGGGGTAAACCGATCAGAGCGATACCGACGGATGCTCTTTTGAGGGTCTTTAGGATTAAAAAAAGCCACATCTCCGATGACAGCATCTAAATGATGTTGTTGAAATTGCTGAACCACTTGGGATAAAACTGACTTTGAAGCATATAGATCATCTGCATTCAAAAAACAGACAATCTCACCGCGAGCAAGGTCTAAGCCTTTGTTCATTGCATCATAAATCCCCTGATCGGGTTCGCTAACAATAATGGCTAAATGAGCTTGATGAGCGTTTAGAATTTCGACAGTACCGTCGGTGGAAGCACCATCAATCACAATGTGTTGCACATTAGGCCAGTCTTGCACACTCACCGATTGCAAGCATTGCCCAATCGTACTTGCGCTGTTATAACAAACCGTGATCACCGAAATGGTGTATTGGGGTAATTCCATCATCTAATACCGGAAAAAATTCCTGCCAATTTCTTTTACCCAAAATGGCACATATTGTTGAATAAGTCGTCTTACCGCAATTTTCTGAGCCTGTTTTAATCCGTTCTTAAAATCTGGGACAATGGCTCGCACATCGACTAAACATTGCTTGAGCTCTGTTTCATAGCGCTCATAAATAGCGGCGGGTTCTGCACGCTCAGAAGTATAAAAAGTAGAAAGTCGATCAAACTTTCCGTTATTCAGTAACTGAAATTGATGGAAATGATAAAAAATTAAAGGTGCGTCGTTCACAGTAATGTTGCCAGATTGATTAAATCCAAAACTATACTGTGCGTAGTTCCAGGGAGCAATACCGGCCCCAGGATGCATCAAAATATGACACGATGAATAACGATTAGGCCATTCATCAAGATATTTTTGATCACCCATTTTGCCATCTTCTAGGCGATAGTAACACCACTCAATACATTGCTCACGCCAGCGTGTCAGACAAGCTAAACCCTGCTCATCCCGTCGAAAAGTATCCCACTCCACACAGAATCTTCCATTCACTTCACGATCTTTTAAGCGCTTCGTGAAACGATGCTCGATGATGGCAATGGAAGCATCGCCAATTTCATCAAATAATGGCTGTACATCAGAATAAAATAATAAATCTGCATCCACATAAGTAAGTAAGTCGATGTCTGGATACGATTGCATGACATACCAAGTGAAGCAGGAGGACAGTGTCCAACAATACTCTGCGACTCCTCGATCTGCTTTGGCCTTAAGTAACTCTTCAGTCTCAATCTGCGCCAAGGGAATGCAAGTGACGTAAGGCAAATCTAGCTGTTCGAGAATTAACTGCGTTTGAGCATCCATGCACAAGACATAGATTTTCATCCCTGGGCAATACTGCTCAAGGCTACGAATCATAGCTAGACCTTTTAACAAATAACCGCTATCAAATAGGGTACAGAAATAACGTGTCGTCATTTATTGATCTTTCTTTCTACAGACATAGGTGCGACTGGCACGACCAATGGTCTTAGCAGTGTTTTGGTTTTCTTCAGACAAAGTATACGTTGTTAGCAATTCCAAACCGCTCTTCTCGAGGTGATTCAGGAACTCTGTTTCATTAAAATGAATTTCTACCGTCTCAACTCCATAAGCTTTCTTCCGATACCACTGCTCTGCCTGTCCCCAGACTATAGGAGTACGATGAAAAATAGCAAAGCGTCGAGCAACCCGCGCAGTTTCCTCAATGCCTTTGACATACTCAGGAATATGTAACAGACAGCAACCTGACACCACGATATCAAAGCTGTCATTCTGATAATCAAGTTGCGTCGCATCAGCCACCGAAAAATCAAGCAAAGGATACTTTTCACGTGCTAATTGAATGAATGCTGCAGAGTAATCACAGCCTGAATATTGGATAGGTAATTTAGAAATTTCTAATACTTCCGAATAAAATCCACTCGAACAGCCAACTTCAAGCAAGGACACTTCTGGCTGTAATTCGGGTAGTTCACGCAATGCCTGCAGCAATACATCAAATACATCAATGGCAGCCCCAGATCGATACCTACGAAGTTGTTGATCCACTAAATCTCGTTGCTTGAGGGGTAAGTCTTCATCTTGCCAAGCATTGCGTAAACGATCGGCCTCAGAGCCAGCTTCTGCATTGCCTAAAGCAACATAATCTGTCGAAACATTACTATTAGGCAATACGTAATTACGTACCCCTTTAAGGAATTTCTTTAACCAAGGAAAATGGCCCAATAGGGATATGATCATGTTTTTCATGAAGCGCCTACGTGTCGCTTAAGAATCGGGACAAGTTCTTCCATGCGTTTAGTATAGGTATGATCACGTAAGGTGCGACGCTGGCCAGCCTCGGCAATCTGTTGTGCTTCTTCGGGATGCGCTAAATAGTACTTCACTAATTCAGCTGCTTCTTCTTTACTGGAGTAAGCTAAAACTTCCTTATCTATCTCGAAAAGTTCATGCAAATTATCTTTGCGATCGGTCAGTAACAAAGACCCCACACCCGTCGCTTCAAATAACCGCATGTTATTCGCATTATTTTCTGCAACATTAATATGTCGGTTGAGTGTGATCCGGCTGCGGGCTAAGGCACGGTACATCGCCATCCCCCAGACTTCACCACCATGACGAGAAAGAATAGGAGAAGATGCTGGCAAACTAGCTGCCCCATAGCCAAAAACTCTCAAATCCGTTTGCGCAGTCAAATATTCTAATAATGGAATAGCTCCACCATGATGCCTACTGATACCACCAACAAAACTAAAATCAATCTCTTTGTGGACTTCACCCAACACAGATAGAACACGCTCATCAAAGCCTATACGAAAGTACTCAGAAGCCACTCCTAAATTACGCAATCGGTCTACAAAATGAGGAAATGAGGTCAAGATTAAGTCATAGCCCTTCAAAAAGGCCTCAGGTGGCAGGGGGCAAGCTATCTGTCCTACAATTAAGCGGACATGCTGTTTGAGTTCCTTTAACACTTCAGGAGGGAAAAACGACAAATCTTGGCAATATAGGACGTCCGGTTGGTAGGCTTTAATCTGGGCGACAGCCACATCCATGAGTCCAGGCAGATTTGCGAGGTAGGAGCCGATGACGGGTAAACGAAATAGTCGATGAGGCACTTTTAGGGCCAAATCGGATAAAGGCACATTATTTTTCTTCGCCCACATTTTCTGTAGCGGGACGGAGTTCACGACGAGATCTTGAGCTTCGCAACCAAGTTTATTCAGGTGGTAACTATAAAAATCTGAAGTGCCAAAACATGCTTTCAATAAGGTCTGCAACTGTAATGGATAATCTTCTTGAGCTAATCCATCATGCTCAGCATATAGTCGAGCAAGAAATGCAGCGTAATAGGTATCGACAATCAGGATTTTCATACTGAAGATTTTCGTAAACGTGGGAAAAGAATCAACAAAGGTAAACGTACAGGGAGAGTAAAGCGTTGTAACCAACTGCTGACCTCCCACCAAAAAACCAGTAATGCAGGGAGGTACAGGGGTGAGCGCATGGAGAAAAGCTTTTCTTGCCAAGACAGCGCTCGGGCGGTGCTACCGTAATCATCACTCGAGTAAACTGGAGCTGTCATGAGCACCAATAGATTCCAACCGGATTTACGCACGCGAGCCGACAATTCATAATCCGCTAAATAGTGTGGCAACCAGCGCGGTCGCATTCCTCCGCTAGCAAGAATACTCGCCATTGGGAACAAGACTCCACGACCCGATAAAGCATCAACGCGCACGATATCTGTGAATTCGGTAGGTGAGTGACTCTTATCCAGCAGATCGCTTGTTAACAAGCGCCAAGCATCTACTCGAGCACCAATCGATAAAAGTCGTGTCGGTTCAGCCTCATCACGTATGACACTACCAATAACGGCAGGAGCATATTTTTTTGCGGCATCTAAGAGCGATTGAACAAAATCCTCTTGAATCGTAGTGTCATTATTCATCAATAGTACCCAGTCATTATTCGGTACAAATGACTGTAAATGGAGGAGTGCTAAATCGACCGCACCACCCCAAAACAAAGACCCATCACCTTGCAAGACACGTATATCTGGTTGCGAAGCTAACCATTGCTCTGTTCCATCGCTAGAACCGTCATCTACTACCAGTAAGCATAACGATTCAGTCAACTGTTGATGACGTAAACAATCGACTAAGGTCTGCGTCTGTTCCAAACGATTAAAAACCGGAATCACAACATGTATTGTCATTCTTCGCTCCGACGCAGCTCGACCATTAAACTATCACCAAAACCGAAAACATCAACAATACGATTCATCACACCAAACATCGTTAGAAAAATCATGACGATCATTGTCCGAAATAATTTCTTCTGTGATTTCGCAAGCACTCCAGTAGCAGGTTCTGCCACACGCCACAAAGGGCTGGGCTGACCCAGTAATGGTCGTATTCGATTTGCACGCAACTGTAATAAGGTCCACAAATTAGGCGTAATGGTTTGGGTAGATGCCACGGCAAACCCACAATGACTCGCCATTCGCGTAAAGCTAGTGGAAGTAAAATGATGCAGATGATAAGGGATATGCCAATTAATCCAACGATCGCCAGAAAAACGTCTCCATAGAGAGGCTTGATTAGGGAAAACTAATACCATCCGCCCACCAGGTTTCAGTCTGTTACGTAAAATTTGTAGAGCAAGTCCAGGTTCGGGAAGGTGCTCAATTACTTGATTCATAACAATCAAATCAAACTGTTGATCAGGAAAGGGTTGATCCTGTAGGCTACCAAAATGAATGGTCAGACCTAAGGCACTGGCAATCGGTGCCACATTAGGATCCGCTTCGATACCAAAGGCAGTCGCGCCTAGTGATTGTGCTTCTAGCAAAGAAGTACCACTTCCGCAACCAACATCCAGCATCGTTTCACCAGCTCGCACAAGATATTGACCTTGATTATTGGTACCATTCCACCAACGTAACAGTTTGGCAAAGGGGCGCTGGATTTTCTCTGCTTCTGCCTGCACATTCACAGCACTGATGCTTTTACGAGGGTAATAATTCCCGTAAAGTCCGGGTAAATCAGATTCCATAAGGCGCGGTGTCGTAGCCAAATGCCCACAGGAAATACAACTCGCTAGATGGTAAAGATTGGGCTCACCATAACGATCATCAAAAATTTCTGAAATTTGCGAAAATTGACGGTTGCTACAAACTGGGCAATGCATTTCCATTGTCGCCAAGATCATTCACCTTCACGCATAAAAAAACTAGTATTGTAGGCTTTACCAACAGCAATATAGCCTACCTCGCTTAACAGTTTTACGACTGGACAAGCTTTTAAATCGAGTAAATTCAAGGTACGTAAAGTTTCAGCTAAAACAAAACGGGGTCGAAAACGAGTCCAATCATTCGAATGGAGAACCTCTTCATCCTTGCCTTCCACATCTACCGATAGAAAGTCGATTTGTTGTCCTTTAGGTAAATAACGATCCAGTAAAGTATCTAGTCGTTCAACATGGACTTGCTTCGTTTCTAATAAGGTATAGGGATGTTTGTTTTTTAATTGCGCTTCAGCAGGGTCAAAGGTATTTAATGCTGGCTCATTAAAACAATAATAGGTCAGCTCACCGGGCGAGCCAGCTACCCCACATTCGAGATTGATATCGTTCGGACGAACGCGCTGAAAGATTTCCATCGAACCTGGCATCGCATCTACATTGAGACCACGCCAACCACGCTGATAAAACAAATACGTATTGGAAAAACGTACGGGATGATGGGCTCCAATATCTACATAGAAGCCCTGCTCTTGACGTTGTAATAAACGATCCAGTATTAAATCTTCACCATCCTGCCCAAAACATAAATTGGGTTGGAATAGCGGATTTCCAGTAAAAATTTGCTTTACTTGACGAAGAGAATTTTTAATATTCATGGAGAATTTTTACAGCGCCCATTGATGAGTAAATTTTTATCCTACAGACTCGCCAGCTGGATTTCCACCTGTAGGTCGAACTCCCTCTAATCGACCAACACTCAATGGCACACGAATAAATAATGCGGTAGTCCATGCATAGGAATTGATCGGGCCGAGTCCAGAAAAATCGACTTGAAACCACCCTTTTGAACGAAGAGTTCGGCAAGCTTCCGGATACCAATCCGCATTATCAAAAATAATAAAACCCTCGTTAGTGACAACGTCCACCGCCACATTGGCGCAATCTTTTCGGTTGCGACCATCGATAATCACCAGATCAAATTTACCGCCGACCTGATGAGGTGCATTAATATAAGACTCTTTTTCAGTCAACGTTAAGATGGTTAGATTAGGAATGTTAGCTTTACCTACTTCCGAAGCCCAAGCCGCATCATTTTCAGCAGCAAATATTTCTTTCACTCTCTTTGCTAAAAAAATGGAAGAATTGCCACAGCCGTATTCAAAAACGCGGCAATCTTTTAAATCGAGTGTTCTCAGAAACTCAATTGCTGGGTAGGTATACCAAGGAATTGGATTACCCTGCGCATCCAATGAACGACCTTCGTTAAAAGACCGCTTCCATCCCAATAAATTGGAAAAAATACCCCATGATTCAAGGCTTTTACGTAAATACCGGATATTTTGTCTAAATATCATTTAAGGGATACTTTCAAGATCTGTCCAATCGTTTGTCGGGCTTTTTTAGAGAAGGTAATAGCCGTTGTTGCCAATGCGGAAGTAAAGACCACGAGGAAAGCAAATTCTGTTGTGCTCCAAGTGGCTGAAACAAAGTAGATCACAGCTAAGCTAAATACTAAACCTAGAGCGGTTCTTACTAAAGAAACCCAATAGATGCGTTCATTCACAATAATCTGACTGGTGGCCACACCTAAAAACACAAAAACGGATGACCACACCAAAATACTAAATATCATAGCACTATTCAAAAATTGCTCCCCTAAGAGAATCAAGAAAATCATCTCTGAACTGATGGAAAGAATGCTTGCCCCCCCAATGCTAATGGCCAGAACAACGATCAATAATTGCCTCATTGAACGAATATACTCTTGATGGCTGATGGTCCTAGCGCCACTTATTCTTGGTGCCCAAGCTTGTACAATGGACATCCCCACCATATTCCAAGCAGCACACATACTAGCCGCCATCGCATAAGAACCAACTGCTTCTTTGGAAAGTAGCGTACCCACCGCCAACACATCAATTTTACTATAAGCGGCCACGGTCAAGCCGCTGATAATCATCATCTTACCGCCAACAATCAAATGTTTAAACTCCTCAAAGTTCACTTGGCTTAGTCTGGGCGTAAGACCATGGCGGCTCAGTAAGCAAAAATAAAGTGCTGCGATCAGTGCACTTTCTATGACGACAGCAATTGCAAACCACTCGATGCTAGCATGGCAAAGAATGAGGAGGATACGACTAGTAGCCCCAAACAAAAAACCAACAATCCGAATCACGGAGGTAGATTTTGCTTTGTTTTCAGACTGTAACCAGCAATCGGCCGCATCAAAAGATCCAAAAAGGAGTGATCCACTACATAAAATCGTTAAAAGAATGAGGGGTTGATCCGCCTGCGTCAACAGCAAATAAGCTGCGGCTAAAAATGGTACAGTGCATCCGCCAACTAGCCGAATGTAAAAGTAGGTAGATAAAATACTTTTTCTATCCCTTTTACCTTCAATGAGGTCTCTCACCACCAAAGACTCCACCCCAAGAGATCCCAAAAAACCGAGTGTGGCAACTAATGCTAAGGAATAGGCTAATTCACCATAAGCCGCAGGTCCAAGGTATCTGGCAAGCCACGCCCCAATCAAGAATGCGCCGATGAGTCTTAGAAACTTCTCAAAGAAATACCATGATGCCCCAATAAAAATCGGAGATCTTGTAATGGTTTTAAACATGATCTTGGCTTTAAGACGCCCTTTGGAATTGCTGGATGACATCACATACGCGGAGAATATCCTCACGCGTATGCCCGACAGAAATAGGTAAACTTAATTCTGTTTGATGTAATTCATCAGCAACCGGCCAAGAACCACTCAAAATACCCTGCATCGCCTTTTGCTGATATGGCGGAATAGGATAATGAATTTCAGTTTTAACATTCTCACTTAAAAGCCAAGCTTTTAAATGATCACGCTCGGGGTGGCGCACACCAAAAATATGAAACACATCATATTCATCTGCGCGACGACGTGGTAAATGGAGCCAATCTGGCAAATGCGTAAAATAAATTTCTGCTAAAGCACGCTTGTGATGTGTCATTTCGTCTAAGTGGCGCAACTTGACCCGTAATAAGGCCGCCTGCATTTCATCAAGTCTAGAATTAACGCCGACATATTCGTTCACATATTTTTGCTTAGAGCCATAATTGCGCAGATGTCGCAGACGATCTGCTAAAGCGTCGTCATTTGTTACCACTGCACCTGCATCGCCAATAGCACCTAGATTTTTGGTGGGGTAAAAACTAAAGCATCCTGCATCGCCAAACGTGCCCGTCATCTGATTAGCCAACTTGGCACCATGCGACTGAGCACAATCTTCAATGATTCTTAGTCCATGCTCTTTAGCGAAAGTACCGATGGCATCCATTCGACAACTTTTACCAAAAAGATGGGTAACGCAAATCGCACGCGTTTTTTTGGTCAGGGATTTAGCTAAATGCATTGGATCCATGTTAAAGGTCTCGAGCTCAGGCTCAACCAATACAGGACAATGTCCAGCACGGAGAATTGCCAAAATGGTCGCAATATAGGTATTCGAGGCGACTAAAATATCGCTACCCTTGGGTAAATCTAAAGCTTCAATCGAAAGAATTAAAGCGTCCAAACCATTCGCCACGCCAATACAGTGTTTTGCACCGATGTAGTTTGCAAATTCATTTTCAAAGTGGCTCACTTCTTGACCGAGCACATACCACCCACTCCTAATCACGCTAGTGGCAGCATTTTCAAGTTCAGTCATATACACTTGATTAGAGCGTGCCAGACTTTCGTATTCAATCATGGGTTTCTCACTCATAGGGGGTATCTATATATTCACTGCGGTCATAGGTATGGGAAGACATCACCAAGAGCACCGCATTTTCACCGAAAGTCATGGTATGCCAGTCTTTCGGTTCAATCAAGAGACATTGGCTAGGGTGATTCAATAAAATCGTTTCTGCGGTAATGCCGTCATTGACATACATCGAAACGACACCACTCAGCGCAACTAAAGCTTGGCGAGTATAGGTATGCCGGTGTCCGCCACGCGTTTCGCCATTTGCACCATAAATCCAATAAGAACGCACTACCTCAAAAGGGAGGGCACGTTCCAACACCGTTAAGGACCCTCTAGAATCGGTAAAGGTTGGCAAATTAATGATGGTAAAGTGCGACACAATACTCCTTGAACTAATAAACGTAGTTGAAATCTTCTCACAAACAACTCATTGTAATGAGTTCATAACTTTGTGCTTGAGCACTAGATTCCAAAACGATTTGAACGTAGAGGAAGAGTTAAGGATACCAAATATTCGAGAACCCCACTAAAAATAGGATTTTAATTACTTTTGACTAAAAAGTCTTCGTAAGCAATTTTCAGACCATCTTTTAAAGAAACTTTAGCTTGCCACCCCATCTTCTGGAGTCGTGAACTATCCATGAGCTTGCGCGGGGTACCGTCTGGTTTAGAGGTATCAAAGGTAATCTGGCCTTGATAACCTACCGTTTGCCCGACTGTAAGTGCCAATTCTTTAATCGTAACGTCCGAGCCAAATCCCACATTGATGTGAGACTGCATAGGTGTCGTATTTAATTCATAGGTATCTTTATCCAAATCCATCACAAATACGCTAGCTGAAGCCATATCTTCGACATATAAAAACTCACGCATCGGTGTACCAGTGCCCCAAATCGCCACTTCTGGGGTATTCGCAATCTTCGCTTCATGAAAGCGCCGAATTAAGGCTGGAATCACATGGCTATTTTCTGGATGATAGTTATCGCCAGGGCCATATAAATTGGTGGGCATCACCGACCGATAATCGATACCGTGTGACGAACCATACTGCCTGTTATAACTTTCACATAATTTAATACCGGCAATTTTGGCGATAGCATACGGCTCATTGGTGGACTCGAGTTTACCGGTCAGTAAATCATTCTCCGACATAGGTTGGGGAGCTAGGCGTGGATAGATACAACTCGATCCCAAAAACAGTAGTTTTTGCACACCATTCAAAAAGGCTTGATGAATAATATTCGCTTCCATCATTAAGTTCTCGTAGATGAACTCTGCGGGGTAAGTATTATTCGCATGAATCCCCCCCACCTTGGCAGCTGCCAAATATACTTGCGTAGGTTTTTCTTCCTGAAAAAAAGTGGCGACGGCTTGTTGATTCGTAAGGTCTAATTCTTGATGGGTTCTTGTCACAAAATTAGTGTGGCCTTGTTGTTGAAGGCGTCTCACAATCGCGGAACCGACCATACCGCGATGGCCAGCCACATAAATTTTTTCTGATAAGTTTTTCATAAGTTTTAATGTTTACCCAACCAATAGAATTCAATAGTAGGAATTAGCGCTCTAGTCCAACCGAGACTTTATAACCATGCTGTTTCAATAAAGCACTTTGTCTGGCTTGATCTAAATCATTCGCAACCATTTCTTCCACCATTTGATCTAAGGTGATTTCTGGCGTCCAACCCAATTTTGCTTTCGCTTTTGCTGGATCACCTAGCAGAGTCTCGACTTCCGTTGGACGGTAGTATCTTGGATCAATCCGCACGATCACATCTCCCACTTTTAATGCAGGGGCTTTGTCTCCATCAATACTAGCGACTTGGGCATATTCAGACTCACCAGCGCCAATGAACTCTAATGTAAGGCCTAATTGAGCAGCACTTTTTTGAATAAATTCACGAACGCTATACTGCACACCAGTGGCAATCACAAAATCTTCAGGTTGCTCTTGTTGCAACATCATCCACTGCATTCTGACGTAATCTTTCGCATGACCCCAATCTCTTAAAGCGTCAATATTTCCCATATATAAACACTGATCTAAACCTTGCGCAATATTGGATAAGCCTCTTGTAATCTTTCTAGTGACGAAGGTCTCACCGCGACGCTCAGATTCATGGTTAAACAAAATACCATTACAAGCGTAGATACCGTAAGCTTCACGATAGTTCACCGTAATCCAATAGGCATACATTTTTGCGACGGCATAAGGACTTCTTGGGTAAAAAGGGGTTGTTTCCTTTTGAGGAATTTCCTGTACCAAACCATACAGCTCTGAGGTAGACGCTTGATAAAAACGTGTTTTTTTCTCGAGGCCTAAAATCCGAATCGCTTCTAAAATGCGTAGAGTTCCAAGAGCGTCAACATCAGCAGTGTACTCAGGGGACTCGAAGGAGACAGCAACGTGACTTTGAGCGCCGAGATTGTAAATTTCATCTGGCTGAGTTTGCTGCACGATACGAATTAGATTACTGGAATCAGACAAATCACCGTAAT
>CANFME010000033.1 GCA_947448305.1 Burkholderiaceae bacterium | reverse complement strand
TTAAGGTCATTAATGTTGCTTGATTAATCAAAGTGGCCGCATCAGAAATAAAGCTTACATTTGCACCAGCAATTGCTGCTATCGTAAAACCACTAACAAAAACAATCGGCAATAAGATACCCTTTTTGAGGGTGTAGAAATTCACCATCATGCCAATTACTAGCATTGTTAATAAGTGGTCCCAGCCCAAGATAGGATGCATAAAAGCACCAGCAAAATTTTCACCATGGCCAGGGTGAGCGAATAGTAAGCCTGAAAATAAAAGACCAGATGCAAGAATAATAATTTTTTTCATGATTGTTCCTATTGAATTGGTTGGTGGACTGTAACTAATTTCGTACCGTCCGGAAAGGTTGCTTCGATTTGAATTTCAGGAATCATTTCTGGTATACCTTCCATGACATCCTGTGCTTTTAATATAGTTGTGCCAAAGTGCATGAGCTCGGCCACAGATTTACCGTCCCTAGCACCCTCCATAATGGCCGCCGAAATAAAGGCGATTGCTTCAGGGTAATTTAATTGAAGACCACGCGCTTTACGTCGCTCAGCTAAGAGGGCAGCTGTGAAAATTAGCAACTTATCTTTTTCTCTAGGTGTTAATTCCATGAATCCATTTTTCCTTTAAGTTTTCCATATACGCAACGGAGATGCTTGAATACCAGTAATTCTTTCCCTAGCGTACAACCAAATTTGAATAAAACAATTCTTCAAATACTCTACTTCATCTGATAAGCCGCGAACAAGGATTAAACCGCACTGTTCGTCGATCTGAATTCGAGTAACCCCTACTCTTAATTTCTCATCCCAGCTAAGGAGTTCAGCAATATCTTCAAGTAACTCATCACTAGCTAATGGGGAACTCAACCACATCGTACCAAATACTGGAAAGTCATCTAAGCCACAACTTCCATTATAAAAATCATGTTTCGACTCAAGTAAAGTCGACTCTACCCAACATAATTCCTCATTAAAGTAATACTCAATAGCATTTCTTAATGTTGCACTTTCCCAATTTTCACCTTTGGCAGTTCTGCCTAACTGTGCAATATCCCAACCTATACAACTTGAGGTTTTATCTTGAGAAATGATAATTTGATTATGGGCGTTTGAAGAGTTAAAAAAAATATTTTCTTGAGGTAAAAAATCCAAATGGCTGTCAGCTTCAATTTTTATACTGATCTTTTGCGAAGCTTCTTTTTTATTTGCCTTGTACCATTTTGTGGCACCTGGGGTCGTAATTACCGCCTTGGCATTGTTCGCAACATTTAAGTCAATCACCAAATGATCCCCACCTGCTATGCCTGCAGGTGGATGCAAAATGACTGCATGACAAATATCGTCACCCTCTGGATATAAAGATTTTTGCACTAAAAGGGGGCCTGAGTGTTCTTTATGTGATAGAAAAGTTTTATTTCTCTCACTTGAAAAAGAAAAATCCAATCTTAACTTTGCATGCCATGCTAAGTGGGTTGATTCCGAATCAAGCATATTTTCCATAGAGCAAAGATAAAAATCTTCTATATATTAAACTGAAACTAATTGCCCAATGCCGTCTTGATCAATCTCAGAGCCATTTCCTTGGGCAATAATTTCTCCTCGGCTCATTACAACATATTTATCAGCAACTTTTTTAATAAAGTCTAAATACTGCTCTATTAATAAAATAGTAATTCCTTGTTCCTTAACCAATTTTACAAGCGTCTCACCAATTTGTGTAATGATATTTGGTTGGATTCCTTCAGTGGGTTCATCCAAGATAATGAGTTTTGGCTCACTCATTAACGCCCGACCAATTGCTAACTGCTGTTGTTGTCCCCCAGATAAGTCCCCACCATTTCGATGTGACATTTCTTTTAAGATAGGGAATAACTCATAAATCATACTTGGGATTTTTTTTGAGGACCTTAAGCTAGCAGCACCTACCAGTAAATTTTCTTCAACTGTCAGTCTTGGAAATATATCTCTACCTTGAGGCACATAGGCAATCCCATTCGCAACCCGTTCATACGATGGCATTTTGATGATCGACTTCCCCTCCAAAAGAATATCTCCAGACTTAATTGGGACGACACCCATGATGGTTTTAGTCATGGTTGTTTTACCAACTCCATTACGACCCATTAGGACCGTTAAGGATTCTTTCGGAACTTCAAATGAAACATCCCTCAAAATGTGACTACCGCCATAAAATTGATTAATTTGTTGTACTTTGAGCATAGCTTATCTACCTAAATAGGATTCAATCACGGCAGGATCATTTTTCACTTGATCCATCGTGCCTTGTGCCAACACAGCCCCTTCGGCGAGCACGGTAACAATTCCGGTTTGACCGGAGAGTGCACTAACAAATTCCATATCGTGTTCCACCACAACAATCGAGCAACTTCCACGTAATTGATTTAATAAATCTGCCAATTGCATTGTCTCTTCATCCGTCATACCAGCAGCTGGCTCGTCTAGCAACAATAATTCTGGTTTTTGCATTAACAACATACCTATTTCTAGTCGTTGTTTTTGTCCATGAGAAAGGGCCCCTGCCAGAATATAGGCCTCACTTTCAAGGCTGATTTGTGAGAGGGTGAACTCAATATCTTTAATAGCATTCTTATCGACCCTTGCATTCAAAGCAACTCGCCATGATTTATTTGATTTTCTAGCAAGTTCTAAGTTTTCCCAAACTTTTAGATTTTCAAATACGGTTGGTTTTTGAAATTTACGCCCAATTCCAATTTGCGCAATTTGAGGTTCTTTCAGCTTCAATAAGTCAATTGTTTGCCCTAAAAATACTTTGCCAGAGACTTGTGCATTTCTAGGTCCAGTTTTACCTGTGATGACGTCCATCATGGTAGTTTTACCTGCCCCATTAGGGCCAATAATACATCTTAATTCACCACTTAAAATATCCAGGGTTAAGCCTTTAATTGCTTTGAATCCATCGAAAGAGACAACCAAATCCTCAATATATAAAATCTCTCCATGCGATAAATCAATCTTACCTTTTTCAAGAAAATGACCAGAGTTTCCCTTGGATTCCCATTCGGGTTGAAAAGGTGTTGATTCTTCTGTAGTAGTTGATGGAGATGTTTGCATTTTATTTCTTTAGAATTTTTTCTTTAATGAGCCCAACGACCCCATTCGGGATATATAAGGTAACTAAAACAAATAAGCTTCCTAAAATAAATAACCAATACTCGGGTGCTAGCGCAGTGAAAAAAGTTTTAGCACCATTCACCATAAAAGCTCCAATAATTGGACCAATCAAAGTAGCCCGACCACCGACCGCAACCCATACAGCTAACTCGATAGAATTACTGGGAGACATTTCTCCTGGGTTAATAATTCCCACTTGAGGAACATACAAAGCACCTGCGATACCACATAAAAACGCAGAGAATGTCCAAATAAATAACTTGTACCCTAGGGGGTCATAACCGGAAAACATCACGCGACTCTCAGCATCGCGAATCGCCATCGTCACTCTACCTAATTTTGATTGTACGATTCGTCTACAGGCAATAAAACCTAAAACTAACATCGTAAAACTCATCAAAAATAAGGCCACTCTAGTACCAGGGTTAGAAATTGAAAAACCTAAAATTCTTTTAAAATCCGTAAAGCCGTTATTACCACCGAACCCAGTTTCATTTCTAAAAAATAATAGCATCGCGGCGTAGGTAAATGCCTGGGTAATGATAGAAAGATAAACACCTTTAATCCTTGAGCGGAATGCAAAAAAACCAAATATAAAAGCAATTAATCCGGGAACTATCAAGATCAATAAAACAATCCAAGCAAAGTTATCAGTGCCATACCAAAACCAAGGTAATTGTTTCCAATCCAGAAAAACCATAAAATCTGGTAACTCAGAATGGTATACGCCGTCAGTACCAATCATTCTCATTAAGTACATACCCATGATGTACCCACCTAAAGAGAAAAATAAGCCATGTCCTAGACTTAAAATTCCGCAGTATCCCCAAACCAAGTCTAACGCAAGGGCGGCTAATGCAAAACACAACATTTTTCCAACAAGGGTTAATGAATAGGCTGATAAATGAAAAAAGCTACCCTCAGGAACCAACAAAGAACAAATAGGTACTAGAAGATAAACCAAACTAGATAGAACTGCTAAAGTAATCCACCATTTTCTATTTAGAATAGGTTCACGGTCGGCAATTTGGAGTGCAAAAGGTTTATTCATCATTGCTCCGCACTTCTACCCTTGAGGGCAAACATACCTTGGGGACGTTTTTGAATAAACAAAATAATCATTACAAGAACCCCAATTTTTGTTAATACTGCACCAATAAATGGTTCACTAAATTTACTTAAGATACCCAAACCAAAGGCACCGAGGATGGTTCCTGCAAGTTGCCCAACACCACCAAGTACCACCACCATAAAAGAATCAATGATATAAGTTTGGCCTAAATCCGGTCCTACATTACCGATTTGAGATAGAGCGCACCCACCTAAACCTGCAATCCCAGCACCAAATGCAAAGGCATAGCTATCAACCTGACGCGTTCTCACACCCACACAACTTGCCATGGTTCTATTTTGCGTTACAGCTCTGACAAATAATCCCATTCGAGTTTTATTCAAAACAATCCAAGTAATGAAAACAACAAAGAGTGAGAAGAAGAAAATAATTAATCTGTTGTATGGAATTAATAATCCCGGCAAAATACTTTGCAAAGGCATGAAAGATCCACTCATCCAAGAGGGATTAGCAACTTCAACGTTTTGCGCGCCAAATAAAAACCTTACAAACTGCATCATTAATAAACTCACGCCAAAGGTCGCTAATAGTGTTTCTAGAGGACGACCATACAAATGTCTCAAAACTAAATACTCTAAAACCAACCCTAAGAGGGCAGCTATTAAAAAAGAAAACGGAGCAGCAAAAACTAAATAGTATTCCAGTCCCCCTGGAAAGTGGTTTCTAAAAACACTTTGTACAATAAAAGTTGCGTAGGCGCCAATCATTAAAAATTCACCGTGCGCCATATTAATTACACCAATGAGGCCGTAGGTAATAGCAAGACCCATCGCGGCGAGTAATAAGACACTACCTAAACTTAGTCCAGTAAAAATATTAGACACAATCTCACTACGCGATTTTCTAGATTGATAATCATTTAAGGCTAATTCGATTGCAACTCTTAAGGTTTTGTTCGGTTCGACAAATTCTCCAGAGTCGTTTTTCTTTAATAAGCTTTTCAAAAACTCTTGGACCTTGGCAGAGCTTGATTTAGCCATCGTTTGAATCGCTTTTATTTTTTCTTCTTGAGAACTAGATGCGTAATCGAGGATCGCGATGAGTTCATTAAACTTAGTAATTAATTCGGGATTAGTTTCTTTTTCTTTTGCACTTTTAACAATTGCAACATTTAATCCAGTCGTATCAGCAATGAGAGCATTTAGCGATTGCTCTCTGACTAGTGCATCTTTTGACAGAAGCTTAAACTGACTTGCTGAAGTCTCAATATCTGATCTTAAAATATTGTTTAAGTTAGGGCTTTCTAAGGCAGATTCATCGACAGTAACGCTTGCTTGAGTAATAGCATCTATATAACCGTCTTTTGTTTTAATAACGACAATTTGTCCGTTACTAAATAAATTTTCATCCTGCAATGCTGCAAGTACCTCAGCAGCAAGCTCTGGGGGAGCTTTAATAATTTTATTAATGCTGATTTGTTTTGCAGCAAACTCTTCTCCAAAGATCAAAACTAAATCTTTTTGAGTTAAATCAACTGCAAAACTATTTCCAATAACTAGACTAGTTACCAAAGTAAAAAGGTACTGCAAAACTCGATATTTCATTTATTATTCCAACTTTTTTCTGAGGTAACTAGGGTGTAACTAACTACTTATTAATTACTTCACCATATCTGCTTTGCCTTCATTGCCAGCAATGAATGGTGACCATGGCTTCGCTCTAATTGTAGTCGGTGTTTTCCAAACCACATTAAATTGACCGTCAGCTTTAACTTCACCAATCATAACTGGCTTATAGAGGTGATGGTTGTTACCCATTTCTAAAGTAAAGCCACTTGGAGCAGCCACTTTTTGTCCATACATTGCTTTACGCACTGCATCTACATCAGTTGTACCTGCTTTTTCAACAGCTGCTTTCCACATCTTCATACCAACAACTGTTGCTTCCATTGGGTCGTTTGTAAGCGGTTTGCCAGCTGTAGGTAATGATTTTGCCTTCGAGTAATCAGCCCATTCTTTTTTGAAGGCATCATTTGCAGGGTTTTTAACTGACATGAAATAGTTCCATGCTGCTAAGTGACCAACTAGTGGCTTAGTATCAACACCACGTAACTCTTCTTCACCAACTGAGAAAGCAACAACTGGAACATCTTTTGCTTTTAAGCCAGCATTACCTAACTCTTTGTAGAAAGGTACGTTTGAGTCACCGTTAATGGTAGAAATCACAGCTGTTTTACCGCCTTGTGAGAATTTTTTGATATCAGCTACGATGGTTTGATAATCAGAATGTCCAAACGGTGTATATTTTTCATCGATATCTTTTTCATCGACTCCTTTAGATTTCAAGAATGCGCGCAAAATCTTGTTTGTTGTTCTTGGATATACATAGTCAGTTCCCAACAATACGAAACGCTTCGCTGCACCACCTTCTTTACTCATCAAATATTCCACAGCTGGAATTGCCTGTTGATTTGGAGCTGCACCGGTGTAGAAAACATTCTTAGACATTTCCTCACCTTCGTACTGAACAGGATAGAAGAGTAATCCATTGAGTTCTTCAAAAACAGGTAAGGCTGATTTACGTGAAACAGAGGTCCAGCAACCAAATACAACAGCCACTTTATCTTTCGTCAACAATTGACGTGTTTTTTCAGCAAACAATGGCCAATTAGAAGCTGGATCGACTACCACTGGCTCAAGTTTGCGACCTAAGATACCACCTGCTTTATTGATTGCTTCAATTTGCATTAAAGCTACATCCTTAAGGGCAGTTTCAGAAATTGCCATCGTTCCAGATAAAGAATGCAAAATACCAACCTTAATTGGCTCTTTGGACTGTGCAAAAGTCAATTGGCTAAAACCAATACTTGTTAATGCTGCGGCTATTGCTGTTAACTTGATTAACGATCTACGATTCATTTGATAATTCCTTTAAAAAAGTTTTAGAAAATTCACAATAAAAAATTTCTCCCGGAGGAAAAATGAACTACTTAAATAACGGGCACATCTAAATTAAATATTTTTTAAATTACCAATTTATTTTGTTCCTTTGTTTAAAGTATTAATTAGGAGCATTCAACAACATGGTGCAAAAAAAAATGAAAGCACAAATGCGGTGCTTTCATTTTTTCTAAATGGGGATTAGTTAGTTGAAAAGTATTAAAAAACTATTCCGGTTAAATATTTTCAGTGGCGATATTGCTCTTTTCTCCTGACATCATTAATCCTATTTCTTCAGTATTTGTTTGGTTTGTTGGCACCAAGTCTGATAATCTACCGTTCGCTAATACCGTTATCTGATCGCAAATCATCATGAGTTCTTCCAACTCTTCAGAGATCACTAAAATAGCTACTCCTTGTTGCCTTAAATCTAATAAAGCCTGTCGAATTAACATGCTTGCACCAACATCAACACCCCAAGTCGGTTGGGCTACCAACATGATCTTAGGTTTTAGAGAAATTTCACGGCCGACAATAAACTTTTGTAAATTTCCACCCGATAAACTTCCTGCTGAGGCATTTTGACCACTACAAACCACATTAAATTGATCAATGATTTTTTCAGCAAATTGATGGATTACCGATTTACAAATAAATCCATTACGAACCATCCCCTCTTGATAGCCTGTTAATAAAGCATTTTCAGCAAGAGTTAAATTTTGTACAGCGCCTCTGCCTAATCGATCTTCAGGTACAAAACATAATCCTAAAGCTCTTCTCTTTGCTGGTGATAATTTTCCTACGGGCAATCCATTCATATAAATTGTTTGGGCATCCCCAATCAATGTCTCTCCTGATAATGCTTGTATGAGTTCTTTTTGGCCATTTCCAGAGATACCAGCAATACCGACTATCTCTCCAGCTCTGACACGGAGATCAATGTCCTTTAACTCTGTTCCAAAAGGATCACTTGTTTTCAAATCTAGGCCAGTCACCTCTAACATGGGCTTTCCCACTTTTGCAACTTGTAATTGAATCGTTGGTAATTCTGCTCCAATCATTAATGTTGCTAAGGTTTTTGCGGTTTCATTTTTCGGATTAGCATAACCAGTTACTTTCCCAGATCTTAGGACAGTTGCGGAATCACATAACTGTCGAATTTCCTCTAATTTATGGCTTATATATAAAATTGAGCATCCTTCGGAAGCCAACTGCCTAATTGTTTTAAATAATACTTGTACTGCCTGAGGTGTTAAAACAGATGTTGGCTCATCCATAATCAATAGTTTAGGTTTTTGCAATAAACACCTAACGATCTCGACTCTCTGTCGTTCGCCAACCGACATACTATGTAACATTCTTTTTGGATTAATTGGTAATCCATAATATTCAGAAGTCTTTATAACTTCTTCCTCAAGCTGCTTTAAAGAATACTTTTCATCCATTGAAAGCCAGATATTTTCTAAAACAGTTAAAGATTCAAATAATGCGAAATGTTGAAATATCATACCGATTCCTAACTTTCGAGCGAAAGCCGGATTGTTGATTTCTACCTTTTCACCTTCCCAAAAAATACTTCCTTCATCGGGTTTAATCACCCCATAAAGAATTTTCATTAGAGTACTTTTACCCGCTCCATTTTCGCCAAGAATGGCATGAATCTCTCCAGGTTTTACATGCAGTGAAATTGCATTGTTCGCTTTGATGAGCGGATACGATTTAGAAATGTTTTCAAGAACAAGCCTAAATGATTCTTTACTTTCTTGTTCAAACTCCATAATCAGTTTATCCAGAATAAATAGTTTTTTGAAAAAATCACAAATTAGGTACTTATGGATTAAGTTTATATAGAGATTAAATTAATTTGTTTGAAAAGCTCGTCATAAGTTCCAATTTGGTGCAACCTTAAAGTGAAAATGTACCATTTTGGATTCTTCGCAGTTTTGCATCATTTTTAATCAGAGCATAGTAAAGGTTATATTCATTGAAAAAAATAAGCTTTAAAAATTAAAAACTCATGATGAAGTTTCAGTTGAAATCCCGTAAAGAGCCCAATCAATCGATGCAAATTTATGCACCGTTGATCGCTATTACATTGACACTACTTTCCGGATTATTGTTGTTTCAGTTATTAGGGGAAAATCCATTCATCGCATATAAAGCTTTTTTCTTTGATCCTATTAGTGACATAAATGGCATTAGCGAATTATTGCTAAAGGCTTCTCCCTTATGCCTAATTGCTTTGGGTCTGACCATCTGCTACAGAGCAAACATTTGGAATATTGGTGCCGAAGGTCAAATGTATATTGGTGGCATTTTTGCGACAGGTATTGCAATTCACTATGCAAATGCCCTAGGACAGTGGACCCTATTTATCATGATTTTAGCTAGTGCTCTAGGCGGTGCTTTATGGGCAAGTCTTACCGCCTTATGTAGAGCCCAATTTAATACCAATGAAATTCTTGTCAGTTTAATGCTGACTTATGTAGCTGATTTAACTATCAAGTTTTTAGTCTATGGGCCTTGGAAAGATCCAATGGGTAATAATTTTCCAATTACGATTTCGTTTGCTGATGAGGCCCTTTTTACACCGCTCGCCTTCCTTGGTTGGTCTTTCTGGGATGGAACTAGGATAAATACCTCCATCTTTATTACTCTTTTTTTTATACCATTAGTTTGGATTTATAACGAAAAATTATTCGCTGGTTTTAAAAATTTGGTGGTAGGCATCGCTCCTGGAGCTGCAAAATATGTGGGCTTTAATGAAAAAAAGATTATCTGGATTGTCTTAATATTTAGTGGCTTGATTGCAGGAATTGCCGGAGCGACCGAAGTAGCCGGACCAATTGGTCAGTTAAACGATAAGTGGACACCTGGGTACGGTTTTACAGCGATTATCGTCGCAACGCTTGGACGTTTGAAAGTATCAGGAGTGGTCTTAGCATCACTATTAATGGCATTACTTTATTTAGGCGGAGAATCTGTCCAAGTAACCATGCAGCTCCCAAAATCTGTCAGTCAAGTATTTCAAGGATTCCTCCTTTTATACCTTTTGGCCTGTGATGTTTTAATCAATTACGAAATCGTCATATTAAAAAAAACAGGAGCCAAGTATGTTAATTGACTCTCTCACTCCCTTATTAGTTAGTGCCATTGGCGCGGCCATTCCATTACTTTTTGCTGCTTTGGGGGAATTAATTGCGGAAAAAGCTGGTGTCCTCAACTTAGGTCTTGAAGGCACCATGTTAATGGGAGCCTTGTCTAGTTTTTTGGCTGTAGCAGAAGGCAGCCCATTGTTTTTAGCCTTATTGATTGGCGTAGCTGTTAGTGTTTTATTTACCTTACTTTTTGCTTTTGTAACAATCAGTTTGCAAGCCAATCAGGTGGCAACTGGACTATCTTTAACAATACTGGGAGTTGGTCTTTCGGCGGTTATTGGTAAAGCTTATGTCGGCTTTTCTGCTGCAAAGAGCTTTGCCCCTGCACCTATTCCTATTTTAAAAGACATTCCCCTATTAGGCCCATCACTATTCTCTTTAGACTATGTTGCCTACTTTTGTATCTTTTCTGTGATTGCTATAGCTTGGTTCTTAACCAAATCAAAAGCTGGCTTAGCCCTAAGATCTGTTGGTGAGTCTCCTGCCGTAGCAAGATCTTTAGGCTTGCCAGTTACTAAAATCCGTTATTTAGCCGTCTTATTTGGAGGGGGCTTTGCTGGCTTAGCTGGAGTTTACTATGCTCTCGCACAATTCAAAATTTGGCAAGACGGATTAACCTCTGGGAATGGATGGATTGCTCTTGCCTTAGTTGTATTTGGTACATGGCGTCCATTTAAAGTTGCTTTAGGTGCCTTACTTTTTGGTAGTGTAACAGTCCTCGGCCTTTACTTTCAATTGGTAGATATTAAGATATCCGCCTTTGTATTAGCTAGCTTTCCCTATGTCACAACAATTCTAGTATTAGTGTATTTATCAATGGATAAAGAAACTATTCGCCGTCACGCACCTGCGTGGCTAGGTAAACCATTTTTTGACGATCGATAGTATTTTTATATAAAAGGAGAAGTAAATGAAGCTTTCTAAACGCATGTTATTAATTTCAGCATCACTCATGACTTTGGGCTTAGCTCAAAGTGTAACTGCTGCAGAACCAGTAAAAGCAGCATTTGTATATTTTGGAACAGCTGGAGATGCTGGTTGGACTTTTGCTCATGACACAGGAGTGAAGTTAGTTAAAAAGGAATTGGGTTCACAAGTCACGACAACGATTGTTGAAAACGTCCCAGAAAGTGCAGATGCAGAACGCGTCATTCGTGATTTAGCCGCCAAAGGTAATCAGTATATTTTTACGACATCATTTGGCTATATGGAACAAACACTTAAAGTTGGTAAATCATTTCCTAAGGTCGAGTTCTATCACAACACAGGATTCAAATCTTCTGAAAACGTCCATACCTATAACTCAAGAATTTATGAGCCCGCCTATCTTGCAGGAATGATTGCAGGCAGAATGACTAAATCCAACACACTTGGTTTTGTTGCCTCTTTCCCAATCCCTGAAGTAGTTCGCAATATTAACTCTTACACAATGGGTGCTCGTAGCGTAAATCCTAAAGTAAAAACTAAGGTAATTTGGATTAGTTCATGGTATGACCCAGCAAAAGAACGTCAAGCAGCAGAAACATTAATTGGTCAAGGTGCTGATATGTTGCTACAAAATACGGACTCAACAGCAACTCTACAAACAGCTGCTGAAAAAGGTGTCTATGCATTTGGTTGGAATTCAGATATGTCTGCACTTGCACCAAAAGCACACCTAGCATCAGTAATCCACAACTGGGGTCCTTACTACGTAAAAACTCTGAAAGCTGCAGTAGCTGGAAAACCATTTAAAGAGAACGTATGGGGTGGCATGAAAGATGGTATGGATGGACTTGTATCGTTAAACAACAGTATTCCTGCTTCTGTCAAAAAAGAAGTAGAAGCGAAACAGGCAGATATCATTTCCGGTAAGTTCAAAGTATTTTCAGGACCAATGAAATTACAAGATGGCTCAATGAAGTTAGCTGCAGGTCAATCCTTCACGGACCAAGAAATTGATAGTATTAAATTTTACGTTGAAGGTGTAGAAGGTCAGTTACCGAATTAATTTTGGAGTTAACTCCCCAAATTATGCTTTAGTTGTTTGGGGAGTTTTTTTTCTACATTATCGAATAATGAAGGCTTGAGACTTTTACAAAAGATTCAAGCCTTATTTAATTGATATTCACTATACCGAAGAATACCGTTACATTCGTTGATATTTTTTCTCCGCCATCAAGTAAGTAGCTTGAATATTGCGATCATCCCCAAGAATGATAGCGACAAACAACTCCTCTTCTATAGTTTGACAAGAATTAATTCTTCTTTCCATCAGTGGGGTAGCTTTTAAATCTAAAACGATAAAATCTGCTTCTTTACCAGGCATAAAATTGCCAATATGCTGATCAAGCCCAAGTGCCTTGGCTCCAGCAAATGTTGCAAGATAGAATAAATCAAACGCACTCAACACATCTCCACGTAAATGCGCAACCTCATAGGCACGCCCCATGGTTCTGAGCATACTAAAAGTCGTGCCACCACCAATATCAGTTGCCAAAGAAACCTGGATTTTCTCATTTAGGTAATGCTGTAAATTCATTAAGCCACTGCCTAAAAAAAGGTTAGAAGTAGGACAAAAGGCAATGGAACTTTGGGTTGTATGTAAGCGCTTTACATCTAATTCATCCAGATAAATACAATGGGCATATATAGAGTTAGGTCTTAGCAGACCATATTGATCATAGACATCAAGATAACTGCGGTGCTTAGGAAATAACTCTTTCATCCAAGCAACTTCGTCTACATTTTCAGCTAGGTGTGTTTGAATGACCATATCTGGATAAAGACAAGCTAATTCAGCTATCTTTTCTAATTGCGCTTCACTGGAAGTAATGGCAAATCTAGGTGTGATTGCGTATTGTAAGCGACCTTTTAAGTGCCAATTATTAATCAACTCCAGAGCTTCCTCATAACTTGACTCAGGTGTATCTTGCAAGAACTCAGGACAATTACGATCCATCGCAACTTTACCTGTAATCAATCTAAAGTTACGCTCAAATGCGGCACTAAAAAGAGCGTCGGCAGATTCAGGATGAACTGTTCCAAATACTAAGGCGGATGTGGTGCCATTACGAAGCAGTTCCTCTAAAAAGAATTCACTAGACTGGTTTGCCCAGTCTAGATTTTGATACTTTGCTTCAGACCGAAAAGTAAATCGTTCTAACCAATCTAATAAGTCCTTACCGGGAGAAGCGATCACATCGATTTGAGGGTAGTGTAAATGCGTATCAATGAAGCCAGGGATAATTAATTTATCACTATAGTCAATAATTGAAACGTCTTCACTGATGAAGGGTATTAGAGAACTCAGTGGACCACACTTTTCAATGATGCCATCATTAATCAATAAGCCACCTTGTGCAAAATATTCATAGTTTGACTCTCTAGAATCAAACTGATCCATAAAGTGCAATATCCTAGCTTTAAATAATTTCTTAGACATTTTCTAATCACTTGCTGGGCTTAAGGATTGGTAAGGGTCAGATTCTCTTGCCAATAAATATTGATTTTCTTGTACCTCTAATAACATTGACATAATCTCTATTGCGATGACAGCTGGATTTTTTGAGAAATGATATTTTTTACCAATGGGGCATGTTAAACCTTTCACCACCTGCTCATCAAGTCCAGTATCTAATAATCTTTTCTTAAAACGTGCTGATTTCGTTTTTGAACCGATCAAACCTAAAAATCTGAAAGAATTTTTTTCAAGAACTTTTTGGCATATTAAGAAATCTAATTGATGACTATGAGTCATCACCAAAAAATAACTACCTATTGGTGCCAAAGAAATTAAATTTAAGAAATCCGTTTGAAAATTAAAATTAACCTGAGGATATTCCAACTCATAATCTATTTCAGACTTACCTAAAATCAATTCTCTAGTATCGAAACATCGAACTTGAAAATTCAAATCTGGTAAATTTTTTATTAAATGTGTTGCGACATGCCCAGCTCCAAACAACCATAATTCGGGGCTTGGATATTGAACAGTTTCATAAAAAAATGTAGCTTGGGGAAAGTCAATCAGTCCTTTCAAAACCCTATTCGTTAAATTCGAATCTTGAACTAATAGTTGATTTTTTCCTGTTTTTACATTGAGTACTTTTTGATAGGGGTTAGATAAAGAACGTGTTTGAAATAACCAATCAATATCAGCAATGGATTCAAATCGCTCCCAAATTAACTGTACAGTTCCTCCACAACACTGGTCTAACTCGACACCCAATATAAAAGACTGCAAATAAATTTTTTCATACAGCTGATTGATGCTGAGCAAGGCAATTTCAATTGCTTTTTCTTCTAGAAATCCACCGCCAATGGAATCAAATGTTTCAACCTTGCCTACTCGGTTAAACCAGACCAACATACTCGAACCTTGATCCCTTGGCGTCGAACCCTTCGCCTCAGCAATCACCACTCGTACCACTTTGTGGTTAGTGAGAATTAGTTGTTTAATGCGTTCGAACTCTTTAGTCATACTTCGAATTTAAAGCAGTTAAGATCGACTCTGGCGTCGCGGGTGCACTCAAGTGCAGGACACCTTCTTGCCCTACCTGTGAACGAATAGCATGTTTAATAGCGTGAAAAACTGAAAATGCCAACATTAAAGGAGGCTCGCCAACTGCTTTTGATTTATAAATGGTATTTTCAATATTTCCTAAGGATGCATATAAATTGGTTACGGCATTTTTAGGCCAATCCAAAGCGGTTGGAATCTTATAGGTAGAGGGTGAATTCGTCATCAGTTTACCTTTTGGATTCCACCATAATTCTTCTGTCGTTAGCCATCCTAATCCTTGAACAAAGCCCCCCTCAATTTGACCTATATCAATCGCTGGATTAATTGATTGTCCGACATCATGCAAAATATCGACTTGCAAGAGCTTCATTTCCCCCGTTAAAGTGTCAATGACGACCTCTGAAACAGCGGCTCCATACGAGAAGTAAAAGAAGGGTCTGCCTTTACGGGTTTTGGAATCGTAATGAATTTTAGGCGTCGCATAAAACCCCGTTGAAGAAAGAGAAACTCTACCGACATAACATTCTTTAACTGCTTTTTCAAAACTAATAGCTTGAGAACCCAAGAGAACCTGATTATTTTTGAACTCAATATCTGTTACCGACAATTGATATTTAGTGGCCAAGAACTCTTTCATTCTTGCGATAAGAGTTTGTGCTGCATTTTTAGAGGCCATACCATTAAGATCGGTTCCTGAGGAAGCGGCAGTAGCCGAAGTGTTCGGAATTTTACTCGTATCTGTCGCTGACATTTTGACCACAGAGTAATCGACATTAAATTCATTAGCAACAATTTGTCGAATTTTTGTATTTAACCCCTGCCCCATTTCTAAGCCACCATGATTAACCAAAATACTGCCATCGGTATAGATATGGATTAATGCCCCTGCTTGATTAAAGTGGGTGGCTGTAAATGAAATACCAAACTTTACTGGGGTTAAAGAAATCCCCCTTTTAAAGTGACTATTTTGTTGATTAAATTTGGTAATTTTCTCGCGTCGCTCCAAATAACGAGAGGACTGCGATAACTGGTCAACTAAATCTTCAATAATGATATCCTCCACCGGCATATCAAAATGGGTCAACATATTTTTTTTATAGAAATTCTTTTGACGTATTTCAAGTGGATCCACTTTTAAGTAATCAGCAATGTCTTCGATTGCATATTCAATACAGTACATGCCTTGGGGACCACCAAAGCCTCTAAACGCAGTATTAGAAACTGTATTTGTTTTACAGCGATAGGAGATGGCACGCACATTCGGAATGAAATAACAGTTATCTAAATGAAATAATGCCCTGTCATTGACCGGCCCAGATAAATCAGCTGAAAAGCCGCACCGAGATGCCATCATCACATCAAACGATAGAATCTTACCATTTGCATCAAAGCCTATTTCATAATCGAATTCAAAATCGTGCCGCTTACCTGTGATCGTCATATCCATTTCACGATCTACTCTTAACTTCACTGACAATTTTGTTTTTTCGGCTGCTAATGCTGCAATAATTGCAAACCAGGCCGGCTGGCTTTCTTTGCCACCAAATCCCCCACCCATCCTTTTACATTCAATTCGAATCATGGCAGCTGGCTTATTGAGGGCATGGGATACCAAATGCTGAACTTCACTTGGATGTTGGGTAGACGAATAGATCGTTAATTCACCATCTTCCATTGGTACCGCACAGGCGATTTGTCCTTCTAAATAAAAGTGTTCTTGCCCACCTAATTGAATAGAGTTTTTAAGGCGATACGTCGATGACGAAAAACCTTGCTCAACATCACCTCTTTCGATAGCGACAGGAGGCAGTACAAAACTATTTTTAGCAATTGCCTCACGAATTTCAAAGATAGGAGTTTCTTCCTCAACTTTCACTATCGCTAATTGCGCAGCTTGTTTAGCAATCAAATGAGATGTGGCGATTACCGCAAATAAGGGTTGTCCATAAAAATCAATTTGGATATCCGGGAAGATTGGATCATCTTTTACCACACCACCAAAATTATTTTCACCTGGAATATCAGAGCTTGTTAATACCGTAATGACGCCTGGAAATTCTTGGACATTAGTTAAATCAAGCTCAAGAATTTTACCCTTTGCAATACGACTAACACCTAAAGCCACATGTAAGGTATTAGCAGGCAAGGAAATATCATCAACATACTTGGCGTTTCCTGATACATGTAAATGAGCGCTTTCATGCTGTATTTGGTGCCCCATCGTACTTACATTTTTAGCATCATTCATTAGCAAGACTCTCACTGATGATAGGAGAAAAGTCGTTTAAAGATAATCCCGTTTGGTTCACCTCATTATAAAAACGGATGAATAAATTTTTTGCTACTTGTGAGCGATAACTGGCCGTTGCTCTTAAATCCGTTAATGGTTGGAAATCTTGATCAATTATCTCTATTGCTTCTTGTATGACTGCCTGAGTCCAAGGTTTTTTGGTTAAAAATTTCTCTAACTCAATTGCTCTTTTAGGAATTGCCGCCATGCCACCAAAAGCAATGCGAATAGATTGAATATGATCGTTCTCTAAATTGACTTTTGCACCAAAACATATCGCAGAAATATCTTGCTCATATCTTTTTGAAACTTTATAGCTAGCGATTTGATCATTCTTTGTGGGTAAAGGAATTTTTATAGCTTCTATAAACTCCCCAGGTAATAGATTTTTTTTCTGATAACCCAAATATAAATCCTCAAGATTTATTTCTCTAGTCGATTGCCCTTGACGAAGCACAATCAACGTATTAAGAGCAATCAAGATGGGCATACTATCGCCAATAGGAGAACCATTAGCTACGTTCCCACAAAGCGTACCTGATTGTCTAATCGGCAAGGATGCGAAACGCTGGTGTAACTCTTTGAGGTCGGGATAATATTGAACGATCTTCTCATAGGCAGCTTCTAGACTTACCCCTGCTCCAATCCAAATAAATTGACTATCCTCTTTTATTACCTGAAGTTCTTTTACTTGACCAATAAACAACAGTGTATTTAATTGTTTTAAATGCTGTGTAACCCATAGACCTACGTCAGTTGCACCCGCGAGGATTTGATAATCTGGATTTGCTGCATAAATATTTGCAAATATTTCTAAATCACTCGGCGCTATAAATGTTTCTGTGACTAAATCCGGCTGTAACTCTAGATTGATTTGTTGTTGCAAACGATGCTGAGAATATGCATCTTCCCGACTAAAACGACTTGGCTCATCCAAGTTATTCATTTGTATCCCAGCTTCAATGATCGGCCGATAGCCAGTACATCGACAAAGATTACCCGAAATAGCATTGATAATTTCTGATTCATTCGTATTCTTTGAATCATTTTCTAAGTAATGAGCTAATAGGGAGATAACAAAACCTGGCGTACAAAATCCACATTGAGAACCATGATAGGCCACCAACGCCTCTTGCACTGGATGTAACTCCTCTAACGAGGCTGAAATATACTTAGCGGTATAGATTGATTTTTTATGCAATGTTGGAACAAATTTAATACAGGAGTTAATCGGTTTATAAACTAATCGACCATCCTTACTCTCAGCCTGAAGCACCATACAAGCGCCGCAGTCGCCTTCACCACAACCTTCTTTAACACTCGTATTATTTTTTTTTAAGCGGATAAAATCTAACAAGGTTTCTTGTTGATTTTCCATTGGGATTTGAATTAATTCGTCATCTAAATAGAATTGAATTACTTGAGTTGACTTAGATATCATTTACATCCCGTATTAGAAAACCAACAAATGAAAATTTCACTTGTTGGTTTAATTACTATTTAATTTCTTAGAACTTCATTCTAATACCAGCACCATAAACATATCCAGTACCTGATGTGTTAGAAGCACTTGTATAACCGTAGTTTACATATGCATCAGTCTTATCATCCAATGGATAGTCATAGCCAACGACTGTTTCGTTTACTGTAGAAGAAACGCCGCCTAATGATGCATTAAGCGCAACTAAACTAGAAGTGTAGTTGGTGTTTGCGTATTCAATTAAGATTTTTCCAGGACCTGCAGGTATCTTCGTACTAACTTGGAATGTTTTTGACTCTGTACCAGCACTTGACTGTTTAGCATCTTGATAAGTCATAAATACTTTAGCCACACCAAAGTCATAAGAAGCACCTGCCATATAAGCTTGAGCAGCATTATTTCCCGTTGTGAAGATGTCCATACCAATTTCGCTATTACCAATCGGCATTACTTGTGTATTAGAGTAATAAGCCGTTAAAGCTAAAGGGCCATCAAAGTACAAGACGTTAGCACCAAAGTTATTACCACTTGCCGTGCCGCTATTTGGAGCATAGTGTAAGTTGATTTCCGCATTACCAAATTTTGGTAATGTATAAATAATTTGGCGATCCCATGCTGTATCACCATACAAGCCGTTTGAAGTACTGTTGCTAATTTTCTGTGAAGGTGTATTAAAGTTAAAATACATTGCATGCCAGAGTGGACCATATCCACCTGAATCACCGTAGGCATTAAATAAAATCGTTGGCAAGAAGTGTGGGGCAATATCACGACCGATCGTTACTTTACCAAAACTGCCAGCTAAAGAGCCGCTAGCATTTCTAGTAAATAAATTAGGTCCAATAACGCTACCCTTTGTTAAATCCAAGAAAGCAGAAGCACTAAAACCAGCAGTTAAACCAGTACTACCAACTGCACGCTCACCTTTAATACCAAAATACGAAGTAGTCATTGCACCACTCGTTGGTGTTAAATTTGAAGTTGTTCCAGATACAGGTGCTTGGCTTGACTGTAATGATAAATCGGCTAATCCAAATACTGATAATCCATCTACGACTTTTACATCAGCTTGGGCGCTTGAGGCTGCAAAAGCACCTACTAGCGCTAATGCTATAGCTGTTTTCTTACCTAAAAATTGGTGTTGCATACAAGTTTCTCCTTAAAAATTAAAAAATATCCACCCTAAAATTTGAGCAGTAGTGATCTGCACAACTTAATAATGAACTTTAGGAAAAGTTATACTTTGTACATCTGTTCCAAATAAGTGCTGAAGAAACATGACTTGCACCAAAAAATGTCAAATTCATTACAAAATATCTCTAATTTTTTATTCAAGTTAATTTTTGAAATATTCTTATTAGTAATTTATTTCTTTTTTTTATGCTAAAAATATCTCCTATGACTTACTCTTTCGATCAGTTACAAAATGATTGGCACCCAATTGCGATTGAGTCCACACTCGTTATCAATGCGCCAACCCCTATCAGTTTATTGGGTCAATCACTTGTTTTATGGCGTGATGAACAACTACAAATTCATTTATGGCTGGATCAATGTCCACACCGTGGCATGAAGCTATCACTTGGTACGATTCAAAATAATCGTCTCGTTTGTCCTTATCATGGATGGCAATTTAATGCGACAGGAAAATGTAGTTTTATCCCATCTTTACCTCATTTATTAGAAGACAATTTAAAAGCTCAAGTTAAAAAATTTAAGGTACAAGTCAAATATGGTTTAGTTTGGGCCTGTTTGGGTGAGCCTATATCTGATTTTTTTTTGTTTCCAGAATTTGATATGGCACAACGAAGGATTGTTTATTGCGGGCCCTATGACATCAATACAAGCGGGCCTCGTATTATTGAAAACTTTCTAGATATGGCACATTTCCCATTTGTCCATGAGGGAACCCTCGGTGACAAAAACCACATGGACATTCCTGATTATTTAGTAGAAGAATTTTCGGATGAAATTTATGGCCATGTAATACGTGCAACGCAATGTTTTTCTTGGCAGCCTCAATCTAGTAAAAAATCAGATCAAGCAGAATTAATAGAATATGCCTACCGCGTAGTTCACCCTTTTTCAGCAATACTCAATAAAAAAAGTAATAACTCAAATTTCAATTTAGATGGATTAGATGATGTAATTAGCCTTCATATTCAACCGATAGAACCAACTATTACTAGGGCTTGGATTATTATGGCTTTAGGAGATTTTGAGCATTCGGATCAAGAGTTACGAGAGTTTCAAGATTTTATTTTTTTACAAGATAAATCAATTCTTGAGAATCAAACACCTAAACTATTACCACTCCATCCAGAGACAGAAATTTCAGTCGTTAGTGATCGTCTATCTATCGCCTATCGCAAATACCTACGGACGAATAACTTACAATATGGTGTAATGAACTCATCTATTCTTTAAACTCTTTCTTATCTTCACTTTAAAACTATGTCAGTCTCTAACCCTTATCAAAACGAAGTCATCATTTCTTGGACAGAAATACATCGAGACGCGAGGTTTTTATCGCATTTACTTTTAGCAAAGGGGCCTTGGAAGGGTATTATTGCGATTACTAAAGGTGGTCTCATCCCTGCAGCATTAATTGCTCGTGAATTAAATATCAAGCTCATCGACACAGTATGTATCTCTAGTTATGATGGCAACACTGACGGCGCCGCCCAAAATCAAAAAGAATTAGAAGTGATCAAAATGATCGAAGGGGACGGAGATGGTTTTTTACTAATTGATGATTTAGTGGATACCGGTAAAACAGCGAAGTTTATTCGAGAAAAATTACCTAAAGCCTATTTCAGTACTTTATATGCTAAACCTGAAGGTAAACCTTTAGTAGATTTATACGTCAAAGAATTCACACAATCAGAATGGATCTTTTTCCCATGGGATATTGAATATCAATTTTCAATTCCAATTCACCATAGGCCGAAAATCGAACCAAAAGCTTAAATAGCTGACTAGTTTGTCATTAGCTGTTGGCTAAGCTGAATGTGTTTGGCGATATGTTTTTGTAAATCAAGGTTAAGAATCTCGCCATTCTTTACCCTAATCTTGCCATGAATCATACTGAAGTCCACTTGACTCGGTGGTGAAAATACAATGGCTGCCACGGGGTCAATACAACCGGCAAAACTAAGTTGCTCTTGCTTGAAACCAATCATATCGGCAGCCATTCCCACTTGGAGAGAACCAATATCATTTCTCCCCAGTACTTGTGCGCCGCCCACCGTTGCTATCCTTAAGGCTTGTCTTGCATTCATCGCTTGAGGATCATTATTGGCAACGCGTTGTAATAACAT
>CANFME010000032.1 GCA_947448305.1 Burkholderiaceae bacterium | reverse complement strand
TTCATACTGCGTATTAGGGACGCAATTCCCCTATGCGAGCCGTAGTTTACTGTTGGACGGCGACATTGACTCCACAATTCCTTATTAGGAATAAAAGTCAATTGATTTATCAACGGTTAGCGCAAACTGCAGGACAAATATGTAACTACAGTCAATTAGGCGGTCAGGTTGGATTAGATAGTAAAACTGTTGCGAAATACATAGGTGTCTTTGAGAAGATGTATCTTTTGCGCAGAGTTGAGGTTTTTTCAAATAATCAACTTAGCAGAGTTACGAAAACCCCCAAATTACATTTTATTGACTCGGGTCTTTTAAGTACCTTAATAGGTTTAAATAAACAACAAATCCTCATCGATCGAAGCCGCTTTGGTAATGTGCTTGAAAGTTTTGTTTATAGCGAAATTCTAAAACACATTACTACTTCAAACGAAGATTATCAAGTAATGTTCTACAGAGATGTAGAAAAAGTAGAAGTCGACTTCGTTATTGAAAATGCACGTAGTCAAGTGGTTGGAATTGAAGTGAAAGCAACAGCAACAGTCAAGGATACGCATCTTAAGGAGTTAAAAAAGCTTGCCGCAATTTGTGGTGCGAACTTTCAAATGGGGGTTTTACTGTATGACGGATCAGAAACTCTGCCACTTGGTGATCGGATTTGGGCTGTTCCTATTTCTAGCCTTTGGGGAGAAAACCAATCCCAAAAACTAGTTTAGGTGTATTTTGATTTCTATCATAATGCGCAAGAAACCTCACATTCATGCCGGGGAGAGGTATTTGACATATTGCGTTAGTGATTTTGTACAATGACTGTGCCATAACAAAAAAAGCAACTAATTAATAAATTTAATCGGGGCTTTTTCCCACTTTTTGGCTAACGTTTCAAAATCCTGAAATAAAGTGTCTATTCCATCAATTTTTCTTAGCTCATGAATAAAGCTAGATGATACTGCCCATAGCTTGATAACATTTGAGTATTGCATTTGTTTATAGGTTTTCTCATCAAATGCTCCCATACGCATTCCTGCAGCAATAAACTCGATGTTATTTAATACAGTAAGTATTGCCCTACGATCACCTGAATCATTGCTCGCAAGCTGGCTTAAATAATTTTCCTCATCTGCCAACTTGTAAACCTTTTGAATAGCCTCTATCAAATCTTTATTTGACTTTTGCTGAATCAGAAGGTCAATAATGGCTCGCTTTTTAGCAAGTAGCCCATTGTGCCAAATAACGCTAACAGCTCCAACAGCGGAAAGCAAAAAAATTGCACTTTGAATCCAAAAACCAAGGCTTTCACCAAACCACAATATTATCTTCGGAAAATCTTCGATAATTTTTACGTTGTAAATATATTGGGAAAAATCCATTCTTAGCCATCCCAACCCTCTAGATATGGTTTTGTCATATTTTCATAGTCCAAGTAAGTATTAATTATTTATCTTACCGTACATACTTATCCCACACAAAAATTAAACCTTTAAACGACTACTGGGGAACGTATTTTCATCAAGACCATTATCCTTTTTCTTAGAAACTGCCCTATTATTTGTCAATTTGAGGTTTGATAATACAAATTATTACTAAGGCATTTGTGATTTTGTGCAATGACTGTGCATCTAGGCAAAAGCCACTACGTTAGTTTCACCTAAGCTTAATGGCTTTGTATTTAGTGGTGCCGCGGGTCGGACTCGAACCGACACACTTATTAGGCGGGAGATTTTGAGTTTGCCGTGGTCAAAAAAATACTTTGTAAATAAAAGCTCTACAGTTGGGAAAAAGTCGTGCGCAACATTTTGTGCAACGAAAGGAATACAAACTGATTAATTATTTTTAAAAAATGAATACTTTTACTTTATAAAAAACTGACATTTCAGAAGTGCTTTTAGTTCAGTTTTTGTAAATGGATCAACAATTAGCAAAATACCTTGTTCGTTTAACAAAACTCCAACTACCAACTTCAATCCTTGCAGTTGAACTTTAAATAATTATTCGAATCAACACAACATATTAGTAAAAATTGTTTCATCGAAACGATAACAATGCAAACTGTCGATTGCTAGCATTAAGTTAAGGTTTAGTTACACCCACAATCACTAGGCAAATTCATACGCCAGCTTTTGGGGGTCAGTTCATCGTGCGGGTCATTTTCTTTTGGTCAGGTATATGAGATAGTAGCTTGACAAAGCGTACGCTTTTGCGTACAGTATTAAAAAGGAGTGAGATCATGACCACATTAACCGCAAGTGAAGCTCGAGCTAGTCTCTACCGTTTAATTGATCAAGCGGCAGAGTCACACAAGCCAATAGTTATTTCTGGTAAGCGAGCAAATGCTGTTTTAGTTTCTGAAGAAGATTGGAGCGCTATTCAGGAAACGCTTTATCTATTGGCCATTCCAGGAATGCGTGAGTCAATAAAAGACGCTATGGCTGAGCCTATTACTAAAAGTAAAAGGGTATTGAAGTGGTGACTTGGAATTTAGTTTATTCCAAATATGCTCTCAAGGATGCTAAAAAACTATCTGCCGCAGGACTTAAAGATAAAGCCCAAGCTTTATTGAATATTTTAGAAGTAAATCCTCTCCAAAATCCGCCGCCTTATGAAAAGTTAGTTGGTGATCTAAAAGGGGCTTACTCACGCAGAATTAATATTCAACATCGCTTAGTTTATGAAATTTTGAACAAGGAGAAGATGGTTCGAATCTTAAGAATGTGGACTCACTACGAATAAATTAGGCATCCTATAGCCGTGGTCGACTCCGCCCCGGGCTACCAAGAAACACCAAAACCACCTTCGGGTGGTTTTTTATTGCCCGTTTAGTTCTAAGTGGTTGAAGGTGCGTCTTCCGTAAGGCGGCCTTACTTATCTGGGGTCAGAGTGGTATTCCCCCGATTTAGTAAACATGTAATATTGTTAACAGCTTGGCTAGGTTCTTTGGCATAAGTGTCTGTTTTTAAACAGTATTTAAAATATAACACTTTTTAGCGTACAGGCGTTAATGATTTTGTGCTACGACTGTGCTACGAAAAAAAGCCTTTAAGTTAGTATGTACTATGCTTAAAGGCTTTTTAAATACTGGTGCCGCGGGTCGGACTCGAACCGACACACTTATTAGGCGGGAGATTTTGAGTCTCCTGTGTCTACCAATTTCACCACCGCGGCATGAAAGAATGAAATTATGCCACGAAAGTGAAATAATTTAAAGAACTTCCACTAGGTAATTAGAGATTTATACCTCCAATTACCTGTGTTTCCCTTATCTAGCAAAGCTTAAGGTTTAGGGAACTAAAATAATTGATCCTGTAGTTTTACGGTCAGCCATATCTTTTTGTGCTTGGCCAGCTTTTTCAAGCGGATAACGATCAGTAATTTCAATTTTAATTTGACCAGAAATAACTCTTTGGAAAAGATCTGCAGCACCAGACTCTAATAATTGACGATTGAGAACATAGGTCGTCAAGGTCGGACGAGTCACTTTTAATGAGCCCTTCCCAGCTAAGATTCCAACATCTAATGGCGGAACTGGGCCAGAGGCATTACCAAATGTCACCATCAAACCTCTCGGTGACAAACAGTCTAGGGACTTCATAAAGGTATCTTTACCGATTGAGTCATATACGACTGGAACACCTTTACCACCCGTAATTTCTTTGACTCGTGCAACAAAATCTTCTTCTCTGTAAAGAATGGTGTGGTCACAACCGTGCGCTTTTGCAATGGCAGCTTTTTCTGGACTACCTACAGTACCAATCACCGTGGCACCAAGTGCTTTTAACCATTGGCAAGCAATCGTTCCAACACCACCAGCGATTGCATGAAAGAGAACCGTATCACCTTTTTGCACTTTATATGTGTCATTCAGCAGGTATTGAGCTGTTAAACCTTGCAACATCATTGCTGCACCTGTCTCGAAACTAATTGCGTCAGGTAGCTTTAAAACAATATCAGCAGGCATGATTCTTGCCTGTGCATAAGAACCTGAAGGTCTTCCAGCATAAGCAACGCGATCACCAACCGCTAAGTGGGTTACACCAGCACCTACTTTTTCTACCACACCGGCACCCTCTTGTCCCATGCCACTTGGCATTGGTTGAGGATATAATCCTTCTCTGAAGTAAATATCAAGATAATTAACCCCAATCGCATGATGCTTAACTAAAATCTCGCCTGGGCCAGGTTCGCCGAGTTCAACATCTACGAACTCTAAGACCTCAGGACCGCCTGTCTTAAACATCTTGATTGCTTTAACAGTCATAGTTGACATAATTAATCTCCTTTATTTGGGTTTATTATTGAAAGTGCCTAAAATTAGAATATTAGCTATTCTAATTTGTTTTTATTGAAAGGAAGTTTTTATGGCCGGACATTCCAAATGGGCCAATATTCAACACCGCAAGGGTCGTCAGGACGAGAAACGCGGAAAAGTATGGACGAAGTTAATTCGTGAAATTACTGTTGCCGCCAAAATGGGTGGCGGGGATATTGCGAATAACCCACGTCTTCGACTTGCTATTGATAAAGCAAAAGATTCAAACATGCCCAGTGATAATGTCAATCGGGCAATACAAAAAGGAACTGGCTCGCTAGAGGGAGTTAGTTACGAAGAAATTCGCTATGAGGGTTACGGGCCAAGTGGTGTGGCAGTGATCGTTGATAGCCTTACTGATAATAAGATTAGAACCGTTGCAGAAGTTCGTCATGCCTTTTCTAAAAACGGCGGTAATTTAGGTACGGACGGCTGTGTTGGCTATTTATTTAAACATTGTGGGACCATGACTTTTGGTCCTAGTGTAGATGAGAATCAGTTAATGGACGCTGCACTTGAAGTAGGTGCTGATGATGTGATTGTGAACGATGATGGCTCCAAAGAAGTATTAACGAGTCCTTGGGAGTTATCCAACGTCAAAGATCAATTACAAAAGATGGGCTTGATTCCCGAGTTCTCCGAGGTGACAATGCGCGCTGAAACGGATGTTGAGTTATCCGGAGATGTTGCAAGTAGTATGCAGAAACTGCTTGATGCATTAGAAAACCTGGATGATGTTCAAGATGTTTACTCAAATGCCATCTTAGAAGATTAATCCATTCAAAAAATATATTTAAATCTTTAAATTTAGTAGGCTTATATGAAAATTTTAGTTGTTGGATCTGGTGGCAGAGAACATGCACTCGCATGGCATTTAGCTAAATCGGATAAAGTGCAATTAGTTTATGTAGCACCCGGTAATGGTGGTACTGAGCATCATTCCAAATTACATGGTATTCAAAACTTACCGATAACTGACTTGACTGCGCTGGCTGATTTTGTAGAAAAAGAAGATATCGCTATTACTGTAGTTGGACCAGAAAAACCTCTATCAGAGGGAATTGTGGATCTTTTCCGTGCAAGGGGTTTAAAAATATTTGGCCCTACCAAAAAAGCTGCTCAACTAGAGTCTTCAAAGGATTATGCAAAAGCGTTCATGAAGCGCCATGGTATTCCAACAGCTGAGTATGAAACTTTCTCCGATGTTGTAGCTGCCCACGAATATATCGATAACAAAGGCGCTCCCATCGTGATTAAAGCCGATGGTCTTGCTGCTGGTAAAGGCGTAGTTGTTGCGATGACGCTTGAGGAAGCACATCAAGCCGTTGATATGATGCTTTCTGATAATAAACTGGGTGATGCAGGAGCTCGCGTCGTGATCGAAGAGTTTTTAACTGGCGAAGAAGCAAGCTTTATCGTTATGGTTGATGGTAAAAATATACTTCCATTAGCCACGAGCCAAGATCATAAGCGCTTAAAAGACCATGACCAAGGACCTAACACTGGCGGTATGGGAGCGTACTCACCTGCCCCTGTAGTGACCCCAGCTTTGTATGCAAAAACTTTAAGAGAAATTATCAAACCCACTATTGCTGGCATGGCTAAAGATGGTATCCCTTACACAGGATTTTTATATGCAGGTCTGATGATTCATCCCGATGGATCAATTAAAACGCTCGAGTTTAATTGCCGTATGGGCGATCCAGAAACTCAGCCTATTATGGCAAGACTTAAGAGCAACTTATTAGATGCCTTGTTTCATGCAACGGACGGTACCTTAGATCAAGTAGATTTAGAGTGGGATTCAAGGGTTGCACTCGGCGTTGTAATGGCGTCTTATAACTACCCAGACACCCCTAGAGTGGGTGATGAAATCACAAATATTCCTGAAGAAGATGCTAATCATGTCGTTTTTCATGCAGGGACTACATTAGATAATGGCGTTTTAAGGACAAGTGGTGGTAGAGTTTTATGTGTGGTTGGACTTGATGGTAATGTCAAAGCGGCCCAGACAAGAGCATACGAGTTTGTAAAGGAAATTCAATTCAACGGTGCGCAATATCGAAATGATATTGGACACTTAGCAATGAAAAAATGAAATCATGACAATTGAAATCAGTGAATTAAAAAATTATTTTCGGGGACTTCAAGAAAAAATCGCCAAAACAGTTGGTGATTTTGATGGTAAACCATTTATTAGCGACGAATGGGTAAAACCTGCCGACAGCCCATTACAAGGTAATGGCCGGTCGATGATTCTAGAAGGCGGTAATGTTCTCGAGCGCGGGGGTGTTGCCTTTTCTCATGTTAGTGGCAAACAGTTACCACCCTCTGCAACAGCAATTCGCCCCGAGATTGCCGGCGGAAGCTTTGAGGCGATGGGTGTTTCCCTCGTTTTTCATCCTCTGAATCCAATGATACCGACTGTTCATATGAACATTCGAGTATTTCTTGCAAAAAAAGCAGGCGTTGATCCGGTTTGGTGGTTTGGTGGGGGGATGGATTTAACCCCTTACTATGGCGATGAAGCAGATTGCAGGCATTTTCATCAAACGTGTAAAAATACTCTTGATAACTTTGATCCAAAGTATTATCCAAAATTTAAAGAGCAGTGTGATAAATACTTTTATCTTCCACACCGTGCAGAGCCAAGGGGAATTGGTGGCGTATTTTTTGATGACTTTACGGAACTTGGTTTCGAAAAAAGCTTTGAGATGACCCAGGCAGTTGGTAATTCAATGCTAGATGCATATCTACCCATCGTGAAAAAACATTATCAAGATCCATACAGCCCGGCACAAAAAGAATTTCAGGAATACAGGCGTGGTCGATATACTGAATTCAACCTCGTTTTCGACCGAGGCACGCATTTTGGCTTGCAATCAGGCGGACGGACGGAGTCGATTTTGATGTCATTACCTCCAATCGCACGTTGGCAATATCAACGCCCGATTCCACCCAATTCACCAGAAGATCGTTTAATGAACTACTTTTTGAAACCAAGAGATTGGCTGGCATGATTGGAATTTTAGGGGGAACTTTTGATCCGCCGCATTGGGGGCATATTCGGCTCGCTAAAAACTTCATTGATTCACTTGGACTTACACAGTTAATCTGGCTTCCTGCGGGTCAACCATGGCAAAAAAGTAGTCTAATTACCCCCGCAGAACTTCGACTTCAGATGACCAACGCAGCAGCCAGTGACTTAAAAGAACTTTATGCAACATCCCCATGTCCAGCAGAAATTTCAGTTAGTCGTCTTGAGTTAGACCGAGTAGGTCCGAGTTATACAATTGACACTGCGCGTGAACTGCGAGATTTATATGGCAAAGACCAAGCCCTTGTATGGCTGATGGGCGCAGATTCTTATCAAAATTTACCATCTTGGAATGATTGGCAAAAATTACCGGATTTTCTCCATTTAGCAGTCGCGAGTCGTCGAATATCACCAGTCAAAGGTCAGGCTTACCACGACCCTAAGTATCCTGAAACTATCGATGAAATTATTGCTATTTTTGATCAAAGGATGACGCATAATGTGCTCGATCTGAAAGAAAAACCCTTTGGAAAAATCTTTTTTGATGAAAGTTTTCATGTTGATTTATCATCAACTCAATTAAGAGAGCAACTTCATCATGACCGGACAAAGGAAAATTTAATGAGCGCCCTTTCTCCAAATGTCCTAGAATGCATCTTCGCTCAAAATATTTACGCAAGCTTTAACTAAAAAAGGATCTACCTTTAGTATGGACTTAAGAAAACTACAAAGAACTGTAATCGACGCACTAGAGGAGGTAAAAGCTTCAGATATTCGTGTTTTTGACACTACAAAGCTAACCAACCTGTTTGATAGAGTCGTCATTGCAACTGGTAACAGTAATCGTCAAACCAGAGCCTTAGCCTTTTCTGTTAGTACTGCGGTTAAAGAAAAAGGTGGTGAAGTAATCTCGATAGAAGGTTTAGAAACGGGCGAGTGGGTGTTAGTCGATTGTGGTGATGTCGTGGTACATATATTACTACCTGCTATACGAGTTTATTACCAATTGGAAGGAATGTGGGGTGGTAAACCAGTTCGTGTAAAACTCAGTAAACAGTCAGGTCCGACTAGTGGTCCCATGGATTTTGACGACGACGAGGACTAATTGAAGCTGCAGATTATTGCAGTTGGACATAAGATGCCTAGTTGGGTAGAGACATCTGCTAATGACTACATTAAAAGAATGCCAAAAGACTTCCCCATCGAAGTCAAAGAATTAAAACCTGATCTTTCTCCAATAAAGGAAGGCCTTAAGATTATTGAGGCTTTACCGAAAAATGCCACCATTGTCGCGATGGATGAAAGAGGTAAAGATCTTACGACAATGCAACTTACTCAATTGATGCAGGATTGGCGTCAAGAAGGCAAAGATGTGGTGTTTTTAATTGGTGGTGCAGACGGTCTGTCACCAGAAATAAAACAAAAGTCTACGAGCTTAATCCGCCTCTCTAGTATGACCTTGCCGCATGCCATGGCTAGACTCATCTTAATTGAACAGTTATATCGTGCCTATACGATTTTGCAAGGACATCCTTATCATCGTGAGTAACCTTTATTTAGCCTCCCAAAGTCCAAGACGCGCTCAAATCCTCCAAGATTTGGGAGTTCAGTTCGAAATCCTCTATCCAGATCCGAATGAAGACACTGAGTCCTTAGAGGATATTCAATCCGACGAGATGGGTATCGATTATGTAAAAAGGGTCACACTTGCCAAATTAGAAGCCTCAGTGAAGCGAGTATCCCAACGCACAGGCACTCCTTGGAAACCTATCTTATGTGCTGATACGACAGTTTGTATGCGTGACCAGCAAACATCATTACTGAATGTCAGGGATTTAATTCTTGGTAAGCCCAAAGATGAGCAACATGCTTTAGAAATATTAACTCATTTAAATGGTAAGTTTCACTGGGTTCATACTGCTATCGCATTACAGAAAAACCTTCAAAGTTCGCCGGTAATAAAGGTCTCTTCTACCCAAGTACATTTTGCTAATAACTCCCTTGAGCGCCTGGAGTCTTATATAAAGAGTAAAGAACCCATGGGTAAAGCAGGTGCCTACGGCATACAAGGGCTAGGCAGTGCTTTAATTGATCGAATTGATGGGAGTTACAGTGGAGTCATGGGATTGCCCATCTTTGAAACAACACAACTACTTGACTATGCACAAATACCATTTATTCTTAGGTAATGAGCGAAGAAATATTAATCAACTTTACCCCACAAGAAACTAGAGTTGCCCTCATTAGTCAAGGAGAGGTGCAGGAACTTTTGATCGAGCGTGCCCAAAACCGAGGGTACGTAGGTAATATTTACCTAGGTAAAGTAATGCGCGTTTTGCCAGGGATGCAATCTGCATTCATTGATATTGGCCTTGATAAATCTGCGTTTATTCACATCGCTGACATTCATAGTGCGCATGAACAACCCATTGAAAAAGTGGTCTTTGATGGACAAACGATATTAGTTCAGGTCTTAAAAGACCCCTTGGGGACTAAGGGCGCCCGCTTAACAACCAATATTAGTATTGCCGGCAGAAACTTGGTATATCTGCCGAATGATGAAAAAGATGGGCAAATCGGTATTTCACAAAAAATCACTGAAGAAGAGAATCGTGAAATTCTGAAAGCACGTGTCAAAGAGATTCTGCCAGAAAACTTCAAAGGAAGTGTTATTGTTCGCACGAGTGCTGAAGAAGCAAATAATGAGGATCTTAATGAGGATTTGCATTATTTAGTCCGCAGTTGGAAAAAAATACATGACAACACACTTCGACTGCCGGTCACTTCCTTAGTCTACCAAGAGTTAACTCTGATAGAACGAGTGATGCGCGATATTGCCGAAGAAAAAACGACACAAATTCGAATAGACTCTGCTGAAAATTTTAGTAAATTACAAGAATTTACTAGTACATTTATTCCAAACATCGTTGATAAAATTGTTTTATATCGTGGTGAAAGACCCTTATTTGATTTGTATGACGTAGAAAACGAAATTAATTTAGCACTTAATCGCAGAGTAAATCTCAAATCTGGCGGCTATTTGATGATTGATCAAACGGAATCAATGACGACGATTGATGTGAATACGGGAAGCTACATCGGTGCAAAGACATTTGTTGACACCATTTATAAAACAAATCTAGAAGCAGCAAAAGCAATTGCTAGACAGTTACGGCTTCGTAATTTAGGTGGCATCATCATCGTTGATTTTATTGACATGCATATTGAAGAACATCAAACATTGGTATTGAACGAATTAAAGAAAAGCTTAGGTCTAGATCGAGTTAAAACTTCGGTCAGCACTTTTTCTTCACTCGGCTTAGTCGAAATGACACGTAAAAGAACTAGAGAATCTTTAGCTCATCAACTATGCCAACCATGCCCAGTCTGCAGTGGTAAAGGTGAAGTAAAGACGCCCCAAACTATTTGTTATGAGATTTTAAGGGAAATCATTCGGGAACATCGGCAGTTTAATCCTAAACAATTTCGGATCGTGGCATCCCCAGACGTCATTGATACTTTTCTCGAAGAACAAAGCCAATATTTAGCTGAGTTATGTGAATTTGTTGGCAAGCCTATTTTGCTATTGGCTGAAGGCAGTTTTTCACAAGAAAAATATGACATTGTTCTCAGCTAGAACTGGCAAGTATTTTCGATATTAGATAAATTAAAACACTCGATTAATAGTACTTTAGTCGCGCCCCGCAAACTGAAGTCGGTGCAAGCTAGAATACAAGCCGTTTAATTCAATAAGTTCTTGATGCGTACCAAGTTCAACAATTCTGCCATGCTCCAGCACAACGATGCGGTCAGCGTTTTCAATCGTCGATAGTCTATGTGCAATAACGAGCGTTGTTCGACCGTGCATCAAGGACTCTAAAGCATCTTGAACCTGCCTCTCAGACTCAGAATCGAGCGCTGAGGTTGCTTCATCCAGAATCAAAATCGGTGCATTTTTATAGACTGCCCTGGCAATGGCCATACGTTGTCGTTGACCACCAGATAATCGATTACCATTGTCACCAATTAAGGTGTCGATGCCATCGGGTAAATTTCGAATCATCTCAGTTAAATTTGCAGCAGCAATCGCCTCTGCGACTTTTACACGATTAATATCTTTAGCTTCCACCACGCCATAAGCCACGTTCGCCGCAATCGTATCGTTAAATAAAATAACATCTTGGCTTACAAAACCTATTTGTTTACGTAAATCATTTAATCGATAATGAGAAATTAACTCCCCATCAAGGTAAATACCACCTTTTGTCGGCTCAAAAAAACGTGGTACGAGATTCACTAAAGTAGTTTTTCCACTCCCAGATGGTCCAACAAAAGCAATCACTTCACCCGGTTGAATACTGAGTTGAATATCCCTTAGAACTTCTCTCGTTTGAAGATCCATCGTATCCGAGACTTTACTTGAGTATGCAAAAGCGATATCTTTAAACTCAATTTGTCCTTTTGCTACAGTCAGAGGAATCGTATTATCTTCCAAAAGTTCGACTTCAGCAGGTTGATCAATTAAACCAAAAATCATTTCAGCGGCAATCAAGCCCCTTTGCAATGGTTGGTTAATGTCAGCCAAATGTTTTAAGGGAGAAATAATCAGCAGCATCGCGGTTACAAAAGCGGCAAACTCGCCCACCGTAGTCCCCATCGAACTAGATTGAATGATAGCAATCAGCAAAACCACCGATAACGCTATCGAAGCAATCAACTGAGTCAGAGGTTGATTAAGCCCGCCAGCAATTGAAGCTTTAATAGCGAACACTCTTAACTCTTCAGCCATGATCTTAAATCGTTGCATTTCATAATCTTGGCCATTATTTAATTTAACTACTTTATGACCCGCTGCAGCCTCTTCAACCACGTAAGCCAAACGACTTGTAAAGTCTTGTTGTTGACGATTAATTAAGCGTAAACGGCGATTAATCTTACTCATAATGAAACCAATGACTGGAAAAATCACAAAAACAACTAAAGTCAGTTTCCAATTTAAGTAAAAGAGATAAGCTAACAGACCAATGACTTGTAAGGAGTCGCGCACTAAATTAATGGCTACGCTACTTAAAATACTCAATACATTGTTTACTTCAAATACAACCGTATTAATTAAATTAGCAGCAGTACTTTGCAAAAAGAAATCCGTAGAAGCTTGTAATAGTTTCTTGAACATTTGTTCACGTAAAACTAATAAAACATTATTAATGACGCGATTGAGCCAATAGTTAGACAGAAACTGTGCGGCACCCCGAATAAATGCAATGCCGACTAAAAAGACGGGTACTTGCCATAATTTTTCATCAAAGCCACCTGTAAAGCCACGATCTAAGAGTGGTTTCATTAAGGCGGGAATGGATGTTTCGGTAGCCGCAACGACTGCCATAGCTAATAAGGCCATGGTAATCATTGATTTAAATGGCTTCAAATAACTAATGACACGGATAAATACTTGTTGATTTTCTAGCTTCATAGCACTGATTATCTCAAGTTATTGAATTAAACTATTAATTAATGAAAACATATCAAAACTCACTAACTGATACCCCGCGTTTTAAGAAAATCTTAATTATCGCGACAAGACAAATTGGTGATACCCTCATTACAACACCATTGATTAAACGTACCCATGAAATTTGGCCCGAGGCACAAATCGATTTTCTGGGATTTAAAAGTGCAATTGGTATTTTAGAGGGTAATCCATATCTACACGAAATTATTGGTTCAAGCCCAAAGCCAAAAATTAAAGAGTACTTACATCTCCTAAAAAAAGTTTTCTTTCAGTATGATTTAGCAATCATTACCCAACCCAGTGATCGTTCCTATTTATATGGCTTATTTGCTGCGATGAGAAGAGTTGGTGTCATGCATATTGGTCAGGAAGACCAGGGCTGGAAAAAGTGGATTACGGATTATCAAGTGCCGATTAACTACTTTGAACAGCATGTCGTAACAGAAAAATTGCGGTTAGTAGATCCCTTCATTCAAGGTAAACAAATCACTCAGGAAATAGTGATTGATGCCCCGAGCAAAGTATCACCATCAATTTTATCAAACGAAATTGCGTCTAGTAGTGTTCTTATTCATCCCAGCCCCCTCAATGCCTATAAAAAATGGCCCTTGTCCCACTGGCTATCTATCATTGAATTTCTCTCTGATCGGAATATTCCGGTATTGATTAGTGGGGGTAAAGCAAAGGTAGATGTCGAACTGGCACAAGAGATTATCAAAGGACTAAGCGAAAAAGCAAGGGATCAAGTAATAAATTTGACTGGTAAAGTTAGTTTCAGCGAATTAGCAACATTGCTTCGACAAGTGAGGGCTTATGTGGGAGTTGATACCTCTGTGACACACTTGGCTGCAGCATGTAACACTCCAACCGTTGCCCTTTTGGGCGCTACGCCTCCAACTAATTTTGGTCCATGGCCAAACGGGTTTACTGGCAAGCAACCTTACCAAATTAGAGCCCTTACACAAACAATGGGAAATGTGACGATTCTACAAGGTCCAAATTCTTGCGTCCCCTGCAGAAAAGCTGGATGCGATGATCACGCAAATAGTCGAAGCTTATGCCTTGAAGAACTAGATTCAACCCGAGTCATTCAATCACTTCAAAAGATTCTTCAGTTAGATTAATAGACTCATTTTCGAAAACCGTCGAACACTGACTAAATCGTGTAAATGATTTTTAAATTTGAACGAACACCTACCTGATGTAATAAGTTATTAAATACTTGAATATTCGTATCATCAGGATACAGTCGCCAGTTTTGCGGAAATTCCAGTTCACAAACACCCGTTGTTGAGGTGAGCTCCGCAGTCATGCGAAGACCATCATTGAGTTTTTTACCACCAATGGGTGCAACTGTTTGCACTTGGTGAAAGAACTTTTCTGACTTTTCGTTTAGTTGTCTTATGTTTACTTGGGTTGTCAGCGCAAAATGAATTGATTGGGCGTAACGTAATCTAGCCATGGCTATATTCATTCCTGCTTGGACAATGTGTCTGATACTGCCAGAAAAATTCTCATTGGCGGGTTGAACTTTAGTTAGTACTTTGGCAATCAGTAATTCATCCTCTTTAAAACAATCACGATAGTTTTCAAATACATCTTCAAAGACAGTCAGTTCAAATTGATCCGTACCGTCATCAATCATCATTGAATACATCACTCCGCTTCTCGTCTTATTCGTTCTTTGCGAAACAATGATTCCAGCGACTAGTTTTTCGCCAGAGGACATACTGACTTTATTTAAAGGAACCCGCGCAATTTTTCTAACTTCTTCAGAATAGGCGTCAAATAAGTGTCCCGAGATACAAAAGCCAAGTGCTAGTTTTTCTTCTTGTAACCTTTTTTTATCACCCCACTCGGCAGCTTGAACATATTCAGGCTCACTTCCCTCTTCTTCGCCAGGCATCTCAAATAAACTAACTTGATTAGCTGAAGCAATCGCTTGTTCTGCAGCAGTCATCGCATTAGGCAAAGACTCTAATAAGATCGAGCGACCCTGTATGCCATTTGGCGCAATGGCATCAAAAGCACCCGCCCGAATCAAAGCTTCGATGGATCGACGATTGACGACTCTTCGGTCCACACGCAAACAAAAATCAAATAAATGCATAAATGGTTTTTCTTGTCGAACGCGAACAATCTCAAGAATGGCATTTTCTCCAGTTCCTCGAACGGCACCCAAACCATATTTAATATGCGTTGCTTTTTGTGTGACATCTTTTGGATCACGGCGCATCGGTACGAAACGATACTCGCCATGATTAATGTCTGGGGGCAATATCTGAACTTGATTCGCCCGTGCATCTTCAAACAGGACACGTACTTTGTCCGTATCATCCATAGCGAGGGATAAGTTGGCCGCCATAAATTCAGCAATATAATGGGCTTTCAACCACGCCGTATGATAAGCAAGCAAAGCATAAGCTGCTGCATGAGATTTATTAAATCCATAACCAGCAAAGGCCTCCATGAGTTTGAAAATCTCATCAGCTTTTTCTTGTGTTAAACCGTTTTCGATGGCACCCTTAGCAAAAATCTTACTTTGCTCAGCCATCTCCTCAGGCTTTTTCTTACCCATTGCACGCCGTAATAGATCAGCGCCTCCCAATGAGTAACCACCAATCACTTGAGCCATTTGCATTACTTGTTCTTGGTAAACCATAATTCCGTAGGTTTCCTCAAGAACCGGAATCACTCGCGGATCCGCATATTCAACTTCTTGGCGTAAATGTTTTCTAGCGATGTAGGACGGAATCAAGTCCATTGGGCCAGGACGATAAAGGGCTACTAAGGCAATAATATCTTCGAATCGATCCGGCTTCGCATCTTTGAGCATGCCTTGCATACCGCGACTCTCCAACTGGAAAATTGCAACGGTATTTGCAGACTTGAGCACATCAAAGGCTAATGGGTCATCTAGTGGAACGTTACCTACCCGCCAATTGGTTAACTCAGGATAAAGTTGATGAATATATTTTTCAGCTAAGTCTAAAATCGTTAAGGTTGTTAAGCCCAAAAAGTCGAACTTGACTAAGCCAACGGCCTCTACATCATCCTTATCAAACTGACTAATGACTCCGGCGCCTTCTTCATTTCCTGACTGCACATAAAGGGGGCAAAAATCGGTCAGTTTACCTGGGGATATTAAGACCCCACCAGCATGCATCCCTACGTTTCGCGTAATTCCCTCTAACTGCTGAGCAAGTTCAATCAACTGCCTAGCTTCTTCGTTTTGCTTATACAAGTCATCTAATTCAGGTTTTGCTTTCATTGCTTCAGCAATCGTGATTTGCTGACCTGGCTTAGCTTCAATTAATTTTGAGATAGCGTCTACAAAAGAATACGGCTGCTCAATTGCGCGACCAACGTCTTTGATAGCCCCTCTGGCTGCCATCGTTCCAAAGGTAGCAATTTGACTAACCGATTCGTGACCATATTTATCTTTAACATACTGAATAACTCGATCTCGACCTAATTGACAGAAATCGATATCAAAGTCCGGCATAGAAACACGCTCTGGATTTAAGAAACGCTCGAAAAGCAGGTTATATTCAAGAGGATCTAAATCAGTAATGCCCAATGAGTAGGCAACGAGAGATCCAGCTCCTGATCCTCTACCAGGACCTACTGGAACGCCGTTATTTTTTGCCCAAGCAATGAAGTCAGCCACGATCAAGAAATAGCCCGGAAATCCCATTTGCACAATCGTATTAATTTCAAAATCTAAACGATCTGAATATTTCGGGTAAATCGAATTTCTTTTTTCCTCATCAGGATATAAAACCACCATCCGTTGTGCAAGACCGTCTCTAGCCAATGAGCCAAGATACTCCGCCAAGGTCAAATTATTCGGCGTTGGAAAATCTGGTAATTTGGGTTTGCCTAGTTGCAAAGATAAGTTACAACGTTTCGCAATTTCGATCGTATTTTCTATTGCACTAGGAAGATCTTCAAATAATTCAAGCATCTGTTCTGGACTCTTGAAATATTGTTGAGAAGTAAAACGAACATTACGCTTAGGATTACCTAATTTATCTCCATCTGCAATACATACTCTCGTTTCATGCGCTCTAAAATCTTCCTCACACATAAACTCAATGGGGTGCGTTGCAACGATGGGTAAGTCTAATCGGTTTGCTAAATCCGCAACTTGATGAATATATTTTTCCTCTTTGGCTTGACCAGTTCTTTGAACTTCCAAATAAAAATTATTCGGGAAAATAGCGCTCCAAGCCAATGCTGATTGATCGGCCAACTCAATTTGATCATTGAGTAACGCAACTCCAACATCCCCATCAACTCCACCTGAAAGACAAATTAATCCCTCCGATAACAATACTTGACCGACCTGTTGCAGTGAGGAAGTACTATGTAGCGCAAACCAATCTAAATTGACCTCAGGTCTTCCTAATACTTGATTTTCGAGACTAGACTTACTAAGAATTTCGCATAAGTTTAAATAACCAGTATGGTTTTTCACCAACAATAAGGCTCTGAAAGGTTTAGTTGCGTCGGTTGGATTTGTTATCCAAACATCAGCGCCAGCAATTGGTTTTACTCCCTCTTTACGCGCTGATGAGTAAAATTTAATGAGGCCAAATAAATTACTCAAATCAGTTAACGCCAAAGCCCCCATTTGATAATTGACGGCTTGTTTGATAGCGTCATCTAAACGCACAATTCCATCAACAATAGAATATTCGGAATGAAGGCGTAAATGGATAAATTTAGGATCTGACATGACTCAATTTTAATATGATTTTGACTATCTACCTTAGCAGATTTGCTCCATCCCTTAAGTGTCTTATAGGCATTGAATCACTAACAAAAACTCTAAATAAAACCTCAAACATAAAAGCTTTTAAGAGAGGTTGAATGGTAATGATTAGAAACTAAGGAAAGACAAAGGTAAAACCCGATTCGAGTTCAATGTTACCCATAGTTAGGAGATTAATTAACTTTTCTTTTTATTGCCTAGTAAGGCACCTACAGCCCTGACAGTTGATGTCGGCTTAGGATTAGAGTTCGAAGGAACAAGATCTACAGTTCCGGCAACGGGGCCCTGATAAGGTAGATAAAAAATTGGATCAGCTGATAAATCACCAGAAACATCAGGAGCTGGAATTTGGATTAATGGTTTTTTAGTTAACTTTTCAATTTCTTGAAGTAACTTCATTTCCGATGGATCGACTAAAGCAATTGCATCACCCTTAGCGCCCGCTCTACCAGTTCTACCGATACGGTGAACATAATCTTCCGCACTGTAAGGCAATTCATAATTAATCACACAGGGCATACTTGAGATATCAAGTCCACGAGCTGCCACATCGGTAGCAACAAGCGCATCAATATCACCTTTTTTAAAGCCCTCTAAAATACTCATTCTTTCTAACTGACTTTTATCACCATGTATTGCAGCAGCTTTAATGCCTGCATTTTCAAGTGACTTAGCCAACCTTGAGCAACCAATTTTGCTGTTCGAGAAAATAATGCATTGATTAGGCAAGCCTTGTCTTTTTCTGGCTAGCAATACATTTTTTAAAACTTGTAATTTTTTATCAGTACTGACTTTATGAACTACTTGCGTTACGGTATCAGCCGTGGCGTTCTGACGTGATACTTCTATCGTGATTGGATCGATTAAGTAACTTTGCGCTAATTTTTTTATTTCTGGAGAAAAAGTTGCTGAAAACAGTAATGTTTGACGATTTTTCGGAATGAGGGAAAGGATTTTTTGTAAATCAGGTAAAAATCCCATATCAAGCATACGATCTGCTTCATCGAGAATCAAAAATTGAACTTGACTTAAATTAGCTGTTTTTTGACTAATATGGTCTAAAAGTCTGCCAGGTGTTGCAATAAGAAGTTCTACACCATTTCTTAAAAGCTGAGTTTGTGGGGATATATCAACCCCACCAAAAACTACTGCTGTCCTTATAGGGGTGTATTTAGAGTATTTAAATGCATTTTCAGCAACTTGGTCACTCAACTCTCTAGTAGGGGTCAAAACCAAAGCTCTTAAGGGATGACGCGCCGGAGAAGAGCTCGTATTTGCCATTGGCAAGAGCATTTCGAGAATAGGTAGGACAAAGGCTGCCGTCTTACCTGTTCCAGTTTGGGCAGCGCCCATTACATCTCGTCCAGCTAAAACATGAGGAATCGCTTGCGCTTGAATGGGGGTAGGAATGGTATAACCTTGCTCCTCGACTGCCTTTAATATCAATTCTGACTTAAGGAAAGAAGAGAAGGTGACTCCAGGCACAACGGCTAAGTCGTTTTCTGGAGTACTCATTTCTGAAGTATTTGGGGGTGTATTTTCTATCACAGCCCTCTATTATGAGGGCAAATGGTTTTTTTAGCCTAAAGTTGCGATTCCGGCTTTAGCAATGAGTGCGTCATCTGATGATTTAACACCCGAAACACCAACCGCACCAATCGTGTTGCCGTCAATCACAATATTCACGCCACCTTCTAAAACACCATGTAATACTGGGGTTGCGCCTAAAAACGCTGTACGCCCTTGATTAATAATGTCTTCATATATTTTTGACTCTCTTCTACCCAAAGCAGCTGCTTTTGCTTTTTCTTGTGAAATATAAGTAGTCACTGGTGCAGCGCCATCCAAACGTAAAAGTCCTAATAAATGGCCACCATCATCAACTACAGAGATTGTTACTGCCCAATTATTATCTTTTGCAAACTGCTGTGAAGCTTGTAGGATTTTTGAAACGTCTTCTTGGGTTAAATAAACACGATTTGCTGGCATAAGGGTTCTCCATTTAAATTTAAGCTGAATTAAAGTATTTCCTAATGATTATATTTAGGTTTTTTCAATGAACGATAAATTTTTCCAAAATGAAGATGGCACAGGAAAGAAATGAAGATTAAAAACCCCATTAAAACATGTAAAACATGCATTATTTCTCTTGTTTCTAGTTTGCCGTAATACAAGAAAAATATAGTCACAAAATTAAGTAATAACGCCCCGAAAAAAATTAAACCCCACCTCATATTTTTTCCATCTTTTAAATAATGAAGTGCGTGACCATTCAAACTCATACCAAAAATGATGAATATTATTTGCCCTGTAATACCGTGAATAATTAACCACTCGTGATATTCGCTTGGAAAACGTTCAAGAATATCTTGATAAAAAAATATCCAAATGCCCGTTAAGCAACAAATAAAGCCAACTAAAAAGGTACTAATTCGTTGAAATTTTTTCATCAGAAAAAAATATTTGAGCGTCTCTGTAGAGACTCACCGGTCTTACCAACCACATCGGTCATAAAGGTTAAATAGGCTTTGGCGTCCAACATTTCAAAGTAATTAGCGCTCGGGTTTTGATCAACTGCTAATGCTTTAGTTAATGCATCAGCTAACATACAACTATTAGCCGTAACCGTAAAAACTTTTTCGCCAATGACGGGTATTTGTTGATGAGGATTAATGAGATGATTTGATTGGACTACCGCGGATTCATCTCTAATCAAACTGGATGAACTTGCGATAGCGATATTTGCTAATTTCCCAAAATCAATGAATTCTGTTTTTTTACCCAATTGACGAAGTAATATTTTTCTCGGCACACTACCTAAAATTCTTAAATCTCCACCAGCATTAACAATTGCTTTTTCCACCCCATAACTTTTAAGAATATTGACAGCTCGATCGACAGCATAACCTTTAGCAATGCCTCCTAAATCTAATAAAACAGGATGATGGACTCTAATGGAGTGATTTTCTTCAAATTCGATATTAGCAATCGAGTAACTACTTAGAAGGTTACTAAACTCAGCCATATGGGGCCGAAGTCCCCACCTACTTAAAACATGTCCGACACCACAATCAAAGCTACCATTTGTTATTTCATGAAGATATTTTGCTGTTTTAAGAACCTCATATGTCCAAGGATGTATTTCTAAAGATGGCTTTCTAAATAAACTTACAGTTTGATTAATTATTGAAATATCACTACGTGGCTCAAAAACTGACATCAAATAATCCACTCTTTCAATCTCTCGAAATGCTGCTGCAACAACATATTCTTGATTTAATTTCTTTTTATCTGGTATTTGATCGTGTTCAAAATCTATTTGAATTTCGATAAAAGTTCCCAACAAAGGTTTACAACGTATCATGTGATTTTAATTTTTTCAGTAAAAGTGAATGAAGTGCCATTAATCGTCTAATACCATCAGTGACGTGCTTACAAGACAATGTCGCTCCTGAAATATTTTCAATATCTTCATTGAGTCGAATTTGATGTATTGAATTTTTGTCAATAAATTGCTTACGCCAACTTACTTCTCTAATTTGGTGTCCATACGATTCGTTATATTGAAGAATTTGAACTTCTTTAACTTTTCCTAAATGATCGATTCCTAGTCCATAAGTAATCATTTCGTGTTTTCCAACTACTTCATCAACTATGAACCAGGATCCATCACTCGCCAACCAAAATTGACTATTAGTTAGTGGATGGTGGATACCCGATATTTTTTTTAGTTGTTTACGAATTTCGGCTGATATGTCAAATTGAACTTTAGAAAAGTATTTTCCCGGAAACATGACTTGTTTTGCTTCTTCTGCCGACATGTATGTTTTTGCAATGACCGTGGGACTAACTCCCCCAATGAGGGAGAGTGATAAGGTGAGAGGTAATAATGAATTTCTCAATTAAAATTACCCTTTTAAAAAGGTACACCAACCTTCAACATATATTCATTTCTACCGTGGCTATCCCATACCATGCCATCAGAACACTCCGCATCACCGGGCGCCCAACAATCGCCACCAATTTGCGTTCTCATGGCCATCGTTACCCAGAAATCTTTATTGGCATAGTGAATATTTGGCCCTATGAAATGCGCTCGTTGAGTTTGTGAAGCAAAGCTAAAGCCGTCATAATCATTATGAAAGCGATATTCAAAGCCTAAACTCCAATTAGGTGCAACCCTGTAGGAAAGACCACCAACAAAGTCTAAAACTATTTCCTCAATTGGCTCTTCATCAAACTTTAGTTTTTCTGCTTCTAAAACCAAATTACCTACGAGTTGTAAGCGATCATCTAAAAAATTCGATTGCACTATGAGGCGCGTTTCAATAGCATCCTTCAATCGACCAAAGGTTGGTTCAAAATATACCCCTACACCTACAGGGGATGTCAGCGGATTAGTAATGCGCCAAATTGCTTCAAGTGAAACACCATCAATACCTTTTGCGCTATAACTTGGATCTGCAACGAATGCCCCTGAAACACCATATCCTCCGGTACAGGAACTCAACGATTCTGAACAAGCATCAGGGTTGGTATAGTTTTTTGAAGATTGAATTGAATAGGTATTTAAGTACCCGGCTAATTGAATATTATCGGTCAGACCATATTCAACTTCTGAGCGTCCTTGCCAATAATCGTATGTTCCACTGGCATGACCTCTAGTTAATTGGAGGCGTTGTTCAATCTCCCATTTTCCTTTTGGTTGCAAATCCAAACCATAAACCCAACCAAAATTACTTTCTCCAGCGTGAGCAGCAAACCCAACAATCGCACTACTGATGATGATGGATTTTATTAACTTTGTACTTTGCATTTTTACCTCGTTTTGAATGAATAAAACACTATATTAATGAGAATGATTCTCATTGGTGTTTTATTAAACGTAGGTTTAAAAGGCCTTTAGAAATTAAGGTTTTTAAAAATAACCCTTAATAAAGTCGTACAACATAATCAATACACAGCCCAAAATAAGCGCTGGAACCAAACGACCTTTCTTACTAATCATTAATAAAAAGCAAGCAATGCAAACAAAGATACGGTATGACATTGATACCTGAGATAGTAAGCCGACTGGTAACAAAATTAATTTAAGAGTTAATGCTCCAAGAATCGCATAAGTAACCGCTGATAACCATTTAAAAATTTCTCCGTCTTTATTAATTTTCCCTGAGGCTAAGACTCCTAGACCTCGCCAAAAATAAGTTGCTAGAATGACAAAAATTAAAGCGGCCCAAAGCTTA
>CANFME010000031.1 GCA_947448305.1 Burkholderiaceae bacterium | reverse complement strand
GAAGCATTAGCTTTTGATAAAAATAGTCTACTGGCAAGTTCATGGGCAGAATATCCAATTCTGCGCTTTGAAGACATGCCTAATGTTAGCGTCGAATTAATTGATCGCCCAAATGAGAAATCAGTTGGCGTTGGTGAAGGCTCTCAAGGTCCTGGCGGAGCTGCAATTGCGAATGCTGTAGCGAATGCAATCGGCAAAAGGATCTATGACTTACCACTGACTCCCAATAAAATTAAACCCCTAATAGCTTAAGGATAGAAAATGTCATTACCTAGCTTAGCAGAATTCACAGAACGAACTAAAGAGATGGGTTATGAAGGCGTCTCTATTAGAGTATGGGAACCCAATTCAGTTAGCGATACACACACTCATGAATTTGCTGTTCATGCGGTTGTTGCAAAAGGCGAGATGTGGATGACGCGGGGAGATGATACCCAGCATTTAAAAGTTGGTGACACCTTTACGATGGAACCTGGTACACCACATGCTGAAAAATATGGTGCAGAGGGCACAATCTATTGGGCGGCAAGGTCATTTCCAAAGATTTAATTTGGTGAATTCGCCATTTTTCAAATTAGGGCTTTTCTAAAAAACAATGTAATATTTGCTAATGTATTTGTATTAAAATTTTCCTTTCTATTAATTACTGTCCTTATAAATGACTACTAAAAAATTAACTTTTTCAACTACTGCATTAGTTGGTTTGATGACTACGCTAAGTCTGTCTGTTTGCAATCCTTCTTTTGCCAACAGCACTTTAGAGAAAATCACTAACAGTAAATCAATTACTATGGGGGTCAGAGACTCTTCTGGAGCTCTTTCATATACGCTTGGTGATGGTAAATATACTGGCTACCATGTAGAGATCTGTAGAAAAGTGATTGCAGATCTTGAAAAGCAATTAAAAACACCTCTGCAAATTAAATACCAATTAGTAACTTCTCAAAATAGAATCCCTCTCGTTCAAAACGGCACAGTCGATATTGAATGTGGTTCCACAACGAATAATGCGACTCGTCAGAAAGACGTAGCTTTTGCAGTGACGACTTATGTTGAAGATGTAAGAATTGCGGTAAAAGCAAATTCTGGTATCACTTCTATTTCACAGTTAGTGAATAAGAAAGTGGCAACGACAACCGGGACTACCTCTGTTCAACTTCTTCGTAAGCATGAAAAAGCAAATGGGGTTAATTTCGAAGAGGTCTTTGGTAAAGACCATGCTGATAGTTTTTTACTCCTTGAATCAGGTAGAACGGATGCCTTCGTAATGGATGGCTCCATTTTGGCGGGTAATATTGCCATGTCAAAAAATCCTAAGGATTTTAAGATTGTAGGTGAGGTGTTAAATACTGAGCCGATTGCTATTATGCTACCTAAAGAAGATCCAGAATTCAAGAAGCTCGTGGATGCTTCCATCATCAAAATGATGAAAGATGGCACAATTGCTAAGATGTATCAACAATGGTTCTTGGACCCAATTCCTCCTAAAAACGTAAGAGTTGGACTTGAGCTTTCCCAAAACACGAAAGATGCATGGGCAAACCCTAACGATAAACCTGCTGAAGAATACAGTAAAAAGTAATTGATATAGGTCACATTAGTTCCTTATGACCTTTGACCTATCCATCTTTTGTAAAAGCACCTTAGAAGAGGAATATTCTAAAGTCTGTTTTGGAGAAACCTTCCAACCTCTTCTTCACGGTATAAATGATCAAACCTATCTTGATTGGTTATTAAAAGCTTGGGGTTGGACTTTAAGTGTATCAATCATTGGATTAACCCTAGCACTCATCATAGGTATCTCGATTGGTACCCTTAGAACTTTACCTGGCAAGTCTTTCATCGGTCGAAGTACTTTGTATTTTGCCAACTGCTGGGTTGAACTCTTTAGAAATATCCCAGTACTTGTTCAAGTGTTTTTGTGGTATCACGTCATTCCGTTGGCGCTCCCTATTTTAAAAGTAGTCCCCTCCTATTTACTAGTCAGTTTTGCATTAGCATTTTTTACCTCCGCCAGAATTGCTGAGCAAGTAAAAGCGGGAATTCAATCCTTACCTAGTGGGCAAAAAGCAGCTGCATTGTCCTTAGGGCTTTCGACTTATCAAAGTTATCGCTTCGTCATTTTGCCGATGGCATTAAGAATTATTATTCCGCCTCTAACCTCTGAATCAATGAATATCGTTAAAAACTCTTCGGTTGCTTTTGCAGTTTCAGTTTCAGAGTTAACCATGTTTGCCATGCAAACTCAGGAAGAGACTTCTCGCGGTATTGAGATGTATCTTGCTGTTACCGTTCTTTACGTTATTACCGCTTTCTCAGTCAATCGAATCATGGGCATCATTGAAAGAAAAACGAGAATTCCAGGTTTATCTTTATCTTCATCCAGTGGAGCGCACTAATGGAGTTAGATTTTAGTTTTTATAATTGGGAGTTATTTAAAAACTTTTTACAAAAAGGCTTACTCTTTAGTTTGCAACTAACTCTAGTTGCCACTATTGGTGGAATTGTGCTGGGTACTATTTTGGCTCTAATGCGCTTATCAGGTCAAAAGCTTCTTGTTGTTCCAGCAACCTGGTATGTCAATTTAATGCGCTCAATTCCTTTGGTCATGGTGATCCTATGGTTCTTTTTACTGATGCCGAGTATTATCGGTAAATCGATTGGTGCTGAATTATCTGCTTACATCACTTTTATTGCGTTTGAAGCTGCATTCTTTTCAGAAATTGTCAGGGCTGGAATAGGTTCCATTTCAAAAGGTCAAACCGCCGCGGGGCAAGCTCTTGGCTTATCCTATTCACAAAACATGCAATACATCGTATTACCTCAGGCTTTTCGTAATATGATTCCAGTGCTCATGACACAGACTATTATTTTGTTTCAAGACACATCTCTGGTTTATGCGATAGGGGCCTATGACCTTCTCAAGGGTTTTGAAGTCGCAGGTAAAAATTTTGGCAGGCCAATTGAAGCCTACCTGTTAGCTGCCATCGTATATTTTCTAATCTGCTTTAGTTTATCGAGAATCGTTCGTAAGATTCAATCTAAAGTAGCTATTATTCGATAATTTTTAAGGTTTAGTTTATGCCACTTATTCAAATGCAACATGTTTCTAAATGGTACGGATCCTTTGCAGTACTAACGGATTGCTCTACCAGTATTGAACAGGGTGAAGTAGTTGTTGTCTGTGGACCCTCTGGGTCTGGTAAGTCAACCTTGATTAAAACTATCAACGGTTTAGAGCCTTTTCAAACTGGATCCATTATTGTTGATGGCATTTCTGTAGGCGATCCTAAAACCTCCCTGACAGCACTGCGCTCACAAGTAGGTATGGTATTTCAGAATTTCGAATTGTTTCCACATTTGTCAGTGACAGAAAATCTAATCTTGGCCCAAGTTAAGGTGTTAAAAAAAGATCAGTCCACTGCCCTTGAGCAAGGTTTGAAATATTTAAATCGTGTTGGACTGATTGAGCATAAGGATAAATTCCCAGGTCAACTTTCTGGTGGGCAACAACAACGCGTGGCCATTGCTAGAGCACTGTGTATGCAGCCCAAAGTCATGTTATTTGATGAACCAACCTCTGCATTAGATCCGGAGATGGTTGGCGAGGTATTAGATGTTATGGTACAACTAGCTCATGACGGCATGACGATGATTTGTGTTACACATGAAATGGGCTTTGCAAAAAAAGTGTCTAATAGAGTCATTTTTATGGATCAAGGCAGGATTGTTGAAGACTGTACTAAAGATGCATTTTTTAATGAATCAGAGAATAGATCTCTCAGAGCAAAAGAATTCTTATCCAAAATTATCCAACACTAAAAACTTGAAAATTTAAGCTCTTGCGTCCTCACTTACTTGAGTAACTAGGGATATTCCATCATCGACAAGTAATTCAAATACAACCTAGAATTTTTGAATAATTTAACTTCGCTATCTTAGAAAATATGTCTCAACCTATCTCTAGCCCAGTCTCTCCCCTCCTATCTACTGAAGTATCTGCCGCTCGCCGTGTCCTACTTTTCGGTGCGACAGGGACTATTGGCCAAGCAACTGCACAAGCGCTCGTGCAACAAGGCTTTATAGTGACCTGCTTAATCAGACCTCCTAAAGAACAAAATAGCACTCAGAAGCAAGACCTTTTGTATCCTTTTTTAAATGGTACACAGATACGTTTTGGTGATGTGTCTAATTCAACTTCGATTTTGAAGGATGGATTTTGTGGTGAGCGCTTTGACGTCATTATTTCTTGCCTCGCTTCAAGAACAGGGACACCAAAGGATGCTTGGAAAATTGATTATCAGGCGCATGCCAATATTTTAGAATGCGCAAAAAAAATGCAAGTTGGCCAAATGATTTTGCTTTCAGCTATCTGTGTGCAAAAGCCTTTATTGGCATTCCAACAAGCTAAATTAGCCTTTGAAAAATTATTAATTAATTCAGGCTTAAATTATTCTATCGTTCGGCCTACTGCGTTTTTTAAATCCTTATCAGGTCAAATCAAGCGTGTACAGAGTGGTAAATCCTTTTTGCTATTTGGGGATGGTCAACTCACCTCCTGTAAACCGATTAGTGATAAAGATTTAGGGGAGTATCTTGTAAGTTGTATTGATAACTCTTTACAGCATAATCAAATTCTACCAATTGGTGGTCCAGGTAAGGCGATTACCCCCTTACAACAAGGTGAAAAATTATTTGAACTAATTGGTAAAACTCCCAAGTTTTCTAATGTGCCAATTAGCCTAATGAATGTCATTATTACAACTCTATCCCTACTTGGTTCAATTATTCCAGGTTTAAAGGACAAAGCAGAACTCGCTAAAATTGGTCGTTACTATGCAACGGAGTCCATGTTAGTTTTGAATCCTCTCACAGGACAATATGATGAAAAATTAACTCCGTCAGCTGGCACTCAAACTCTTTTTGAGTTTTATGAAGAGCTAGTTTCTAGTAAATTAGACGTAGATTTAAAAGAACATTCCGTATTTTGAAAAACCATATCGATGCTAGTAGATATGTGCTTTCTTTGTTAAGATGATTCATTAAATTTTATAAATCTATTAAATATGCAATTTCTCATTTTAGGTCTGTTTTTATTTCTAGGGACACACTCTGTTCGCATCTTTGCGAATGATTGGACGAATTTTCAAATAGAAAAACGTGGTCCAGCTTTTTGGAAAATTAGTTATACCCTACTCTCCCTCATTGGTTTTGTACTAATCATTAAAGGATACGCATTAGCTCAAGAATCGAGAATACTTGTATGGTCACCTCCTAGTTGGGCTAGTCATATCACTGGGTTACTCATGCTTTTTTGCTTTATTTTGCTGGCAAGTTCCAAGCGACCCAAAAATTTAATTTTTGCGACCTTAAAGCATCCGATGATTATTGCTGTAAAAGTTTGGGCTCTAGCCCATTTGCTTGCCAATGGAAGTTTGGCGGGGATAGTTCTGTTTGGGAGTTTTTTAATTTGGGCAGTCTTGGACTTCAGATCATCTCGTAAACGCGATGTTAGACCAGATTCATCCAATCAAAAACCTGCCATCGTTGCAAACTGGCTGGGAACTTTACCAGCAATATTAGTTGGGGTTGGTGTTTGGGTAGTCTTTGCATTCTATTTACACCGTGTGTTGATTGGTGTTCAACCATTTATGAAATAACTGATCATGTCATCCCTATTTGACTTTGAAGCAAAAACAATTCAAGACCAATTATTCCGCTTTTCCGACTTCAAAGATCAGCCTTTCTTAATTGTTAATACCGCCAGAAAATGCGGTTTTGCACCGCAAATGAAAGAGTTAGAAGATTTACATCAAACCTACAAAAATAAAGGCTTGATGGTTATTGCCTTTCCATGTAATCAATTTGGTAGTCAGGAACCTGGCAGTAATGAAGAAATAGCAGAGCAATGTGAGATGAGCTTTCATACCACTTTTCAAATGATGTCAAAAATTGACGTTAACGGTACTAATGCACATCCTTTATATCAATGGTTAACTGCCCAGGCTCCTGGTCTCTTAGGGTCCCAAGCCATTAAGTGGAATTTTACAAAATTTTTAATCGATCGATCTGGCAAAGTGGTTGAACGATTTAGCTCGATGCACTCGCCCGAAAAATTACGTGCTCCAATAGAAAATTTACTTTGATTTATTGCAAAAAATACTCATTATGAACTCGGCAAAAAACGCCTCGGGCTTGAATTCCCTAAAAGCATTAATACCCTTTCTAAAGCCCTATAAAAAAGAGTTTATTCTGGCAGCGATTAGCTTAATTCTAGCTGCATGCTCTACTTTAGTGGTCCCACTCTCATTTCGTCAGATTATTGACATGGGATTTGTAAATCCCAGCAATGAGGATTATGCTCAAATTAATCGTACCTTTTTAATTCTATTAGTAGTTGCTGTTGTGGTGGCACTCACTACAGCCCTAAGGTTCTACGTGGTCTCTTGGTTAGGTGAGCGCATTACTAGCGATGTACGCCAACAAGTCTATACTCACGTGATTTCACAGAGTCCAGAATTCTTTGAAGAGACTCAAAGTGGTGAGGTATTGTCCAGACTAAATACGGATACAGTTTTAATTCAAACGCTCATTGGAACTAGTGTGTCAATGTTCGCTAGAAACTGCTTACTATTTACGGGTGGACTAGTAATGATGTTCTTCACCAGTGCCCGTCTGTCAGTATTGATTTTTGCCATGTTGTTACTCATCGTTATTCCTATCATGATCATGGGTAGAAAGGTACGCAAACTTTCTCGTAACTCTCAAGATAAAATAGCAGATGCTTCAGGCCTAGCAGGTGAAAAATTAAATGCAATCACAACAATTCAGTCTTTTACGAATGAAGTTGCTGAAAGTACTCTATTTAAGGGCTATGTTGAAGAAGCTTTCCAAGCCGCTAAAACGCGTTTTAGAGCTCGCGCACTTTTAACCTTCATAGCTATTGTCTTTGGATTTTGTAGCATTATTGCCGTCTTATGGTTGGGTGCATATGCTGTTTTAGATAATCAGTTAAGTAGCGGAGAACTTACTCAATTTATTTTGTATTCCGTTATTGTTGCAGGAGCAATTGCTGGATTAGCAGAGGTGCTTGGTGATACGCAACGAGCTATTGGAGCAAGTGAGCGATTATTAGAGTTATTAAAACTAAAATCGCATATTAAAAACCCAGACAAGCCATTGTCACTTAATGAAATTCCCGAAAATGGGGTTTCACTGCAGTTCGATAATATTAGTTTTCACTATCCCTCGAATCCTCAAAGTGTTTTAAATAACATTTCTTTATCAATAGAGCCAGGTGAATTAATCGCGATTGTTGGTCGCTCCGGTGCTGGTAAATCCACTTTATTTCAATTGTTACAACGTTTTTATGATCCACAAAATGGTGTAATCAAAATTAACGGGGTCAATATACATGAATTAAATTTAAACGAATTGCGACAAATAATAGGTATTGTTCCGCAAGATATTGTGATCTTTTCAGATAATGCCTTAGAAAATATTCGCTATGGCAAACTTGACGCAACTGATAAAGAAGTCTTTGAAGCCGCAAAAATTGCTGTTGCAGATGAATTTATTCTCAATCTACCAGAGGGTTATCAAACCTTTTTAGGTGATCGAGGAATCCGTTTATCGGGTGGTCAGCGACAACGTATCGGCATTGCTAGAACATTACTCAAAAATCCAGCCTTGCTTTTATTAGATGAGGCTACTAGTGCTTTAGACTCTGAATCTGAACGATTAATTCAATTAGCAATTGAAAAAGCCACCCAAAATAGAACAACACTCGTGATTGCTCACCGCTTAGCAACTGTTAAAAAGGCCAATAGAATTGTTGTCTTTGATCAAGGTCAGATTGTGGAGGTTGGAACACATGAAGAACTGATTCAGCAAGGTGGAATTTATTCAACTCTAGCGGAATTGCAGTTCGCAGATTAACTTCGATAGATTGTTTAAATGATTTCAAAATTACTTTTCTGATCATTAAAGCTCTTATCGAACTTATTCAAAATATTTTAAAACTAATTTACTTTAAAACAAATATCTCTCAACTTACATTCCCTCTATTACCAATAAGCTTGTAATTTGAGTAATGATTTTTATTGCTACTTTATTACTGGCGCACCGATTATTTTGTCAGAGACAGTCACCTCTAACCAACACAACTTATATTAATTTCTGTTGGTTTCCTTAGGATCACATCCCTTTCGTAAAGATTCAAAAATGACATCCTTAACGTCTTAGAAAAGATGCGTTCGACCTGAATAATGATGATAGGTTTTTTGAGTCTAAATTTTTGAGCATCCAACTTTTGACGTATCTCAATTAGATTATTTTTTACTTCATTTGTTGAAGTTTATATAAGCTTAGATCGGTTTACTTCATTGTAAATTTAAAATATTGTTTAAGTTTATCTTGTAACTTTATTAATCATCTAGTCTTAGCGTATTGAGGTTTTAAATGCATCTCAGACATTAATAGTTGATTAGAAATTATTTAGAAAAGTTCATGGCATTGAACATTTTTGTTGCTCAATCTTTTTAGGAAATAATAAGGAAATAAATGGCCCAGACTGAGCGATTACGTGAAATAGAATACATGCTTACTTCTCGAAAATTTATAACCAAACAAGATTTTTTGGAGAAATTAGAGGTTTCAGTAGCGACGTTTAAAAGAGATATTGAAAAACTTCGTGACCAATATAACGTTCCGATTGTGTACGATCGCAGTGAAGAAGCTTATACGATTGGTACTCCTCTAGCAGGGCCTAGAAAGCCTATGCCAGGACTTTGGTTTTCACAAGCGGAATTGACATCATTAGTTTTAATGCAGCATTTATTGACCGAACTAGATCAATCGGGGATTATTAGCCCAAGAATTGCTCCACTTTCTTTGTTTGTCGATAAATTATTAGGAAGTGCACAAACATCGACGAATCAACTTCGCCAGCGAATTAAAGTCATTGGCATGTCTTCACGTAAATCATCGATTACAAATTTTGAAGAGGTTGGTTTAGCTCTTCTCAACAGGAAACAGCTTGAAATCGAATATTACGTCAAATCGAGGGATGAGAATACCCACCGCATCATTAGTCCTCAACAAATGATTTATTACCGAGAAAACTGGTATTTAGATGCCCACTGCCATTTAAGAAATGACCTTCGAAGTTTTTCACTAGACGGCATTGTCAGTGCAAAAATAAGCGAAGCCAATACACTAGAGGTTGATAGTTCAGACTTAAACGCCCACTTTACTCAAAGTTATGGAATATTTAGCGGCAAATCAACTCAACGCGCAAAACTACGATTTGATCCAGAGCGGGCACGCTATATTAAAAAAGAACTATGGCATCCAGATCAAGTCTCTTCAGTAGATGAAGCGGGATATCTAATCATTGAATTTGATTTTAATCAGGACCCTGAACTCATTATGGATATTCTTAAGCATGGGTCTCACGTAGAGGTCCTTGAACCTAAAACTCTTAAAGAAAAAGTAGTTGAAGAAATGAAAAAAAGTTTAGCGCTTTATTAAGATTACATCCTACTTTTTACTAGTATCTTTAATTTTTAAAGGGATTAGTAAATGGGTAAGATCATTGTGATCTAAAGTATGCATAACTTCTAGTAACTCACCTAACTCCCCTTTAGGGAAACCCTCTCTTGCAAACCAAGATAAATAATTAGCCGGTAAATCGCAGATTAATCTTCCTGCATATTTACCAAAAGGCATTTTCATACTGACTAATTTTTCTAGAGTGGCGGGAGTCATCTTAACAAGGTAAATGAACAAAAAACTTAAAGAAGCGAGTTATAGTCAGCTTAATAAATGGTCAGTTCTTTAAGAACGCCCAAATTATCAATAGTATTACTATTCATAACTTCCTCCTTATTATATTGAAGAACAAGTGCTGTAATGTCATCCGAGGCAGGAGTTCCATTGGAGAAGTGGTCAAGATCATCAATGAGGGTTTTTACCAAATCATCAATGTGTTGAATATCGTGGGACTTTTGAAGCAAACGCAGTAAACGTAACTCACCGTATTGCTCGGCATTACTATTAAAACACTCAGTAACACCATCAGTCATCAATAAAATGCGATCATTTTTACCAAGTTGAATAGAAATATTAGTGTATTTAGGATGGTCTAAGAGCCCCACTAATGGATTTGATTTATTGGTAACTGTTTCTATCTTTTGATTATTTCGAATGACATAGGGCATGCTATGGCCAGCATTACAGAAGGTAAAGATACCGGTTCTAATATCTAATACTCCATAGATTAGAGTCACAAAGAGCGACAATGGATTGTTAATCACTAATTGAGAATTTAACCTTTGCATACAAGCTGCCGGAGATGCGTGATTAATTGCTTGCTCTTCTAGGATTGTTTTGACCAAAATCATGAATAAAGCTGCTGGAACCCCTTTGCCACTAACATCGGCAACGACAAAGCCAAATTGATAATCACTAATTTGATAAGCATCATAAAAGTCACCACCGATCATTCTTGCAGCGCGCATAAATGCGTGTACTTTGTAATCATCGTGTTGTTGAAAAACGCTCGGCAAAATAGATTGCTGTAAGGTTCTAGCAACTTCAAGGTCCTCATTAATTTGCTTTTGTTGCGCAATTAAATCTTCGTTAACTTTTTTTAGTTCCAAAGTACGTTGAACAACTTGGGCTTCTAAATTTTCTTCAGAACGTTGTAAACGATCGCGCGCTTGCTCTAGATTAAGCATAGTTTGACGAAGTTCATTCGCTGTCTTTCTTTCATCGTCAATCAAGCGTTGATGAAGGAAAAGTGCCTCCTGTAATAAATCTGATTGCAACCGCATTAACAAGTCAACTTCTAAAAGTTTAGGCGTATTTTGATGAATGACTATGACTGGCTCGTATGCTAACAGTGTAGAACGAGATAGTACCTCTTGCACAGCACTTGAAATACTCAGGTTTTCATCCAAAATCATAGGTGATTTATCAATGACATCAAAATCAAATAAAACTTTAATGGGACCTTTCATAAAGATTTCGCGTGCAAATTGACGACTTAATGCAAAAGTAAAGCGCGAACGTGAGACGATACCAACGATTTTATTATTTTGAAGAAGGATAAAGCCTGGCAATCTTGGTTGCTCTCTAAACTCTAAATCAATTTGAAAAACTGGTGCATCTACCTGGATCGAGGAATTCCATAAATCAATCTCACTGAGGAGATGAGGTAGCAATTGAGAAGCTTGTTTAATATTCATGATTAGATGAAAATATCACAAAAATTTTCATCCATAGAAGATTTAAAAAAATTAGTAAATCAACAGTTAGTGTTGAAATTGGAAAATGAGGCGGTTTCCAAGATTTTTAGGTTCGTAGTGAATTGACTTCGAAAACTTTTTCATTAATGATATTCCGAGACCACCAATCTGGACATCTCTTAAATCACTTGGAATCTTTTTTTCTTCTTTTTCTAAAGGGTTAAATGGAGTTCCATTGTCCTCTATTAATAAAATAATATTCTCTGTAGATTTATCTACCGCTAGGTTTACAACTTTATTTTCTTCTTGAACCAGTACATTTTCAGGTTGATATGAGTGCATCACAATATTCATAAATGCTTCTTCGCAGCACAACTTCATAGCAAAGAGAGCAGACTTGGATAAATCACCCTGATCAGCTAAATTATCTAACCATTGATTGATGTTTAGTAATTTATCCAATTTTCCTTGGACGGTTATTTGACTAATCATGAACTACAAGTCCTGACTCATTGAGTTTAAATTACTCTAACAAAAGCTTTTCAGCTGATTCCATCTCTTGGAAAATAGGAATAAGTGTGTCTACGCCACTTTCACTTAAAACTTTTTCAACATCGGAGGATGGTTTAACAATAACCATCTTGCCGTTATTTCTTTGGACTACTTTTGCGCCCATGATAATAGTTCGTATACCCATAGAAGATAAGTAATCAACATTTTCCATATTGACGATGATTTTGCTTTGACTTCCAGAGATGGCGTTAAAGCGCAAATCAATTGCCTGAGCACCTAAGGCATCCATCGTGCCTGTCAAATTTATTACAGTAACTCCATTCGGGAGAGTGTCATACTTTAAATCAATAGCCATTTTCGAAATCACTTCATAGAAAGAAATAAAATAAGTTTAAGATACCAATGATATTGAAGATTTATGACATTTGAGTGACATGATTTTTCAAGACATAGATCAGGAATCACTAGACTTTTAGTGAATAGCCTAATTTAATCAACAAGATAAACTGAAACTTAAAATCAGGGTTTGATTAATTTCTCTGAACTTATTTAATATTCCTCAGACCCAACCGACAACTTTTTCATCACCTGATCTTCTAAAAAAGTGAAATCTTGGCTTTGAACCATTTTCGCAGGTAATGCGTTAATTCTTGCTAGTTCAATGTGCAGGTCATGCAGTAGGATTGATCTAGCTTGTTCACCAGACTCTCGATCTCTCAAGAAAAATTGTAATTTTAATTGCAAACCATCAGCATGAATTTTTTCAAAAATAATTCGAACAGGTTTATCTAAGGGTACACCCGGAATTTTTTTAAGTGTTTCTAAGGTCATAGCCATTACTACCTGATACACCAAATTAATATCTACATGAGTATTAATGAAAAAGGTGGCATCAACCCTTCTGTTTCCGTCAGTAATGGAATTATTTGAAATAATAATCGCATAAATTTGGGAATTAGGAATCACATGCTTTGTTTCATCTTTTGAACGAATTATGACATTACGCCAAGTTAGGTGTTCAATCACACCATCAATCCGACGCTCTTTTGATTGAAAGTTGACCCACTGCCCTACTTTAAAGGTTTTATCAAAACTAATTGCAATTCCAGCCACAAAGTCAAAAATCACATCTCGAACGGCTAAACCAACTACAGTCAAAATAACTGAAGAGGTTGCTAAAATCGGTAGGATATCTCTTTCTAAAACGTTGGTATAAAAAAGCGCAATCGCAACAACATAAATAATAAAGCGGATTGCTTTAATGATAGTACTGCCGATACCACTATAGTTTTTTCTTGATCTAAAAATTGCACTAATCATATCTGAGACAACTGAGGCAATTAAAAGATAGTTAATTAAATCAAGGAAATTTCTTATTAACAGCATCCAACCTCTTGGCAAAAGTTGAGTATAGCTATTAGTGAAGAAAAACATCTCCCAAAAATAAAGTAAAGCCAAACCTAAAAGTGAACCTACTACGGGAGGTATATTAACTGTAGGAATGATTTTTTTACTGAATTTTACGCAAACAATACCCACCAAAAATAAAAGACAAATTAAGCCTAATGTAAAATTCGGCAAAAAGTTCACAATGGAGGCTTTAGATAATAACGACCCATTTGAACTCATCGTCAGTTTAAATAAACTGGTGGAGTAACTATCCGTATTACCAATCGTACGAAGATTACCGTATGATGGAACTTGAGACTCAGCAGCAGAAAGCATTGAGTAAATCGCTGAATACCCGGCTGATGGATCAATCGTTCCTTCACGATTCATTTTCTTATAAATCGGATCAACTTTATTCCCACTATTTAATGCATCATAATCAATGACAAAAAACAAATTAGATGAATTGAGTTTTTTGTTGAACCAACGAATTTGTACATTAATGGTACTTAGTCCAATGTCAATTGGTTGGATAAAGAAAGGGAAAGTTCCCTTAAATCGAATCCTTGTGTATTGCATATCACCAAATTTTTCAGATTCGACAATCTCAGCTTTGGGCATCTCATCCGGTGCAGGATCAAACATAATATCTTGCGGATCAATCATTGACTTCGATCTAAACCAAATATCAAAGTCCCCTTTATAAATTCCCTTGTTGATAGAAATATCAGATATAGAACGCACGTGAATGCCTGTAAAGGCTACGGGAACTATTGTGTACTTCAGATGGTTCACAATCGCGTAAGTCGGATCTTGGTAATCAATAACCACTGTTCTATCATCATCAGCCACTCGAACTGGCGGCATATTAGATAGCTGAGATGAATAAGGTTCTAAACGATTATTGTCTTTGTATTTCAAAATACGGGGAGGAACATTTCTTTCGTGTGTAACTCCAAACTTAACATCGCCACTAAAGTTACTCATGGTGATGTTATTTGACTCTAATTTAGACAACCATACTTTAAAATCCTCTCGAGCTTCTGCTGTAGTCAGATGCTTTTTTTCAAGCTGATATTTATTCTTATAATAATAGGCTAGTAAAACTCCAGTGTCATATCCAGAGACATAAGTTGATTCGGGATTTTTCCCATTTTTATCAATATAGTTCTGAGCTAATAAACGCCCTTGGTCATTACTTACATTTCCAGAAAAAGCACTAATAATCAATAAGTTATTAGTATAAAATCCTGGATGTTCCCTTTCTTTGGGAAAATTTGCAAACTCTTGATAAAAATTCGGTTTGAGGCGATCATCAAAAAGGATGATATTTCCCGAGTAGTTTTGATCTTTCAAATTTTTGACAACTGCTGCTGCAAAATCGGTTGTCAAATCCAGGTATAGCAAATCAAACTGAACCAAGGAGCTAGTGGATTTTGCATCATCTAAAGTAGTCAATTTGACTAACTCAGTACTTTCAACTTGGATATTACTATCTAGCAGAGTTTGAGTGATACCTGTAAAGTAAGGACTGCCTCGATCTTCTGCATTAATAACAACAGCAATTCTCTTGGGATGAATATCTTTTAAAAGAACGCTGTTTACCAAGCCAGACTTGGTAAACATATTTGGTTGCATCGAGAAAGACCATTCGGGGTCCTGAAATTCCTTTGGGGTACTTCTAGGAATTAATAAAGGAATTTTTAACTCTTCTGCAATATCAGGGTAATCTGACGAGGAAGCTCTGCTCAGAGGACCAACCATTGCAAATAGGGAGTTATTCGACTCTAGACTGGTTTTATTTGCTACTAAACCATTTCTAGTTTGATCATCATTGACATTTTTTATCAAAAAATGTTTAGCCATTCCAAGTGAATTTAATCCATCCATTAAACCTTGTTCAAGCAATTTAGACTCAGATTCATTTTGATCATTAAAACTAGCAATGAGAGCAATCTCAAGTTGCGAGTGGTTGCTTTGCAAAAAGGTAAATCTGGTTATACCTAGGATAGCGAGTAACAATAAAAGTCCAAAAAAAATATAAACCATGTTTTTGGGTTTATATTTTTTTATTTTTAGTAGATTTTTAAATCTTAAAGACGTCAATTTGTGACCCCACAATGAAATGTAACTTATTCTAACAAAGATTTAAGTTAATTAAATTACACTCGAATGATCCAAATGACTGTTTAGTCAATACAACTAATTAGATTAGAGCCTTACCTCTAAACTTCATGAGAGTCGATAATTATTAACGGTTAATGTAAGGAGATTAGAAGTAGTAATTCCCTAAAAATAAAATCCTAGGGTTTGGTCTTGGATCGGCAGAAAAGACATAACTATCAGCCATGGCCCATTGCAACTCAATACTTCCTTTAGGGAAGTAACTTCTTGCCCCAAATCCATAGGACTTAATATAGGAGGAACTTGAATTTGCCCCTGTAGTTGCGTTTACGTTCATACTCACCGCGCCATAATCATAAAAACCAAAGGTTTGTAACGGAGAAGTAGCATATGGTAATTGGTAGGGCAAGTCTTTACGCAATTCAAAGTAACCACCGAGCCCTTTGTCTCCTGCGATAACACCATTGTCAAATCCCCTGCCGATTATTGCACCTCCAAATACAATCGTATCACCCATGAGTAAATTATCTGAAGTGTATTGTCCACTCAGACCCATTTGAACACTCCAGGAACGCGTAACGGGTTGAATTCTTACCCAGTTAAAGGATACTTTTGAAAAAGTTGGATTAAAGCCTACGACGGACGCAGTCGGATCACCAGCTTCTAAGGAGTTTCCTCCAGGTAAGCCCTTCGAAAAAGTCAAATTAACAATATTGGATCCATATAAAAATTGGTTATTCGTCCAAACAAAATTTAAGTCATAAACCGTTGACTTATCAAAGGTTAAGGGATTACCTAAGGTTGTGGTTTTAGAACGGTTTAAGGTAATTCCAGAATCTACCGATAATGAATTTCCGTAAGCCTTGTATAAAGGATAGCTAAGACGAAAGTTCACATTATTACTATTCGTTTGAATTTCAAGCGGAGCTAATGAAGCACCTGGTCTTGATAATGATTGCAGCACACCAACACTACCAACAAGGCCTGAGCTACCAATTGGCTCTGCATATTTTGCAGTTAATAAATTAAGTCTTTTAAAGTCATCCAGCCTATCAAGACCTATTGAACCCGTATAACCTAAGGTTAGTTGATTATCTCGTCCAAGGATGTGATTGAGCGTGGCATTGGCAGATCCCCCCCAAACTCCCACAGCATTGGAGCTATTGTTATTGATTGATACTAAATAGTTATTGGGTAACTGTTGAATAGACACAAAAATTTCGGAGGAGTTGGGCGCACTACCTTGTCTCAACACTGAACTGACACTATATCCAGGGAAAGAATTCAATACAAGTAAGGCTTTTTCTACGGAGGGTAGATCAAGTGGCTTTTTATCTACTAGTGGATTTAATGTTTCTTTGACAATGGACTGCATGGAGGAGGTTCCTCCCTCCACGTTAATTTTATTAATGTAACCCTCGACCACCACCACCCGCAATATACCATTTTCTAGTTTTTGAGGTGGTATGTATGCCTTACTTAAAAAATATCCTGCTTGTCGATAACGTTCTTCGAGATTTTCTACCGCTTCATTGAGCTCAGATAATGAAGTTTTCTTGCCTAAATATTTAGCAAAGGATTTATCAGTTTCAATCTCATCAAAAACTTTATCACCGTCAATATCAATACCGTTTAGGACAAAGGTTAATTCATCAAGTGCCTTTTTCACTGGAGTTTTCTCAGTCCGATCAATTTTAAAATTAAAGTCTGATGTTCCTAGCGACTGAACCTGATTTTGTAATTGTTTTTGTTGTTGCTGTTGCTGAAGTTGATTAATATCTACTTGTGATTGCCGAGCAGCATCATTGATACTTTGTGCCTGAGTCCATGGCGTAATGAGAGCAAAGGAAGTAATCTGTATGAGATGCCAATAGGACTTTTGATGGTTGGATCTACTTATCATATTATTTGTAATCTTTCCTTTATTTATCTTCCATATGTACTACGCTTGAAACAATGCCCTGCTCCACTCGCTCAAAATGAAACCGAATCAATGAATCATACGGATATTTTTGCGCTAAGGCAATAACAGCTTCTTTTGCTTGAGCCGATTCGTTTTCTAATAAAGCGTACATCGCCTTATAGTCTAAATAAGCCGCCTCTGTGATTTCTGATTCAGAAATCGGATTATATAAACCTACTGATTCAATTTTACCTTTCAGTACTACATCACCAATTTTTTTAAAGTGTAACTCAGGGACACGTTTGACTGTTTCTTCTGTGCAACAAATACGCGTTCCAAAATATTTATTGACACCTTCTGTCCGCGCTGCGGTATTGACAGTATCGCCGAGCGCAGTAAAGTCCATTCTTGAACTTGAGCCAAAGTTACCAATCGTTGCTAATCCTGTATGCACTCCAATCCGGGTTACGCCAATCGGTACATCAAGTGCATTTTGTCTTTTACGAAATGCTTCCGCATACGCATCTAGTTCTAGGGCACATAAAACCGCTCTTTTTGCATGATCGACTTGTTCGAGTGGTGCGTTAAAAATACTCATAATGGCATCACCAATAAATTTATCTACAGTGCCTTCATAGCGCAATATGATTTGACAGGCGCCGTCCAAGTATTCATTCAGCACATCTGAGAGTTTTTCGGAGGTTAATTTTTCAGACAAGGTTGTAAATCCTGCAATATCTGTAAAGATAAAAGTTGCTTCTCGCTTAATTCCAGAAATACTTAAGGCTTCTGGATTTTCCATCAGTTGACCCACCACTACTGGTGATACATAGCGTGAAAATGCTCCTTGTACAAATTGGCGTTGCTTACGCTCTGCTTTACCAATGAGCATATCCATCATCCAAATAGATAGTGCAAGGGATAGAGTAGGCGCTACAAGAGGAATGAGTGGTAGTCCGTAGCGATGGCCTAACATTCCGCCGACCCACCAGATAACAATCACTGTAAAACCTACAAGTACGTTAAAGACGATCCCCTTTTTGGAGAGCCCAATTGCCACACCAAGCAATGCAGCAAAAAGAATAATAACCTTTGACCATAGAGAAGAAAACTTCGGTTCCGGGCGGCCATCTAAGATCTGGGAAAGACTATGCGCATGAATCATGATGCCAGCCATCATACCGTCTTCCCCCCCTTGATCGACAACAGCTAGGGGCGTTTGATGACGATCGGTAATGGATAAAATCGCGCCAATGAGGATAATCTTATCTTTAAACCATGCAGGAGGAAGAACTGCAACCGTATTAGCTGGATAAATGACAAAAGGTGGCGTCTCTAAATCAGGTCTTGGTCGCCAAGCAATTTCAATCAGTTTTTTCGGAGTCTCAATCCCAATAGCCTGAGCAATCTTTCTTACAAAACCTACCGGTTCTTGAGGATTTCCTTCGCCAGGATAAGTCCATCTAACTAAGCCATCAAATGGGTCCGTCGCCATATTGGCCGTTCCTCTTCGATTCTCAGGTACAAAATGATTTAAGTATTCTAACTGATCCTCATTCACAATATTCGGTGTATTCGAATAAGCAACGACCAGGGGTGTTTTAAGACCTTGAATTGCATTTTGTAATTGTGTATCTTTTACTTCTTCAGTAGGCTGGTCAAAAAGAATATCTAATGCAATGGCTTGGGCACCTTTTGTATCTAAATTTTTCAATAATTGTGCTAAAAATCCCCGATCCACAGGCGATCGGTAAGGAAACTGAGTAACTGTAGCCTCATTAATAGCGACCACCACAATTTGTTTATCTTGTGGCATTGGTGCTTGAAGAGCAGCAGTACGAATATCACTTGCTTTGTTTTCTAAAGTATTTAAAAAACTTAAATAATGAACACTCAAAAACGCTAGAACACTCGCTAGCAATGCAGCTAAGAGTGCAGCAAGGAGTTCTTTTTGTTTTCGTTTAATTTTCATCACTTTTCATCCTGAAGCAGTTTAATCAATGCATCAGCTTGTTGGACACAACCTTTTTCTATCATCCAACCTGTTAAGAGAAGTCCTTCAGGGATCTCTTTAGGAATTTCTGAAATTTGAATATTGAAGTCTTCTTCTTCGATGGTGACCGTTAAATATTGCTGGGCATTTAAAAACTGAATTTTGTCAGACTTAAAATACATCTCTTTAGCAGGCCATATCGTATCAACCTGATAGGATCGATCCGCTGGGATGATTTTAAAATGTACTTCCCGTTCACTGTCTGGTCGCCAAAAAACGGGTTGTGTATCTTGTTGTAAACAGCGTATACCTGGTCTCGTTACATCAATGAGCCAAGGGCTCGGCAATGCTCTAGCATCTTTACCAGCACGAATGGTTCCTACTGAGTTGGTTCTTGCATCCCGCGTTGTAACGAGTGCAGCTAAAGCGATCTTCGGATCTGTTTGGCTACTTTTTTTGGGCATCGGCGGCTGATTGTAGGGGCCTCGCAATGTGACCGCAACACCATCTGAACGAATCAAGGTAATTCGATCCCCCTCTTCTAGTTGTAAGGGTTTTTCGCTGTCAATTGAAGATCCTACTTTGGCTTTGTAGCCTCTCACATCCATCACAATTAATTGCTCAGCAAAGGTAATTTGAAGAAAGGAGAGCTGTAAACAAATCGGCAGTATAAATCTGAAGAATTGTTGTTGGAATATTCTCATGCTCTTCACATCGCATTCGAAGATGTTGTTTGGGTGCTTAGTAATTGTCGACTTGAGCCCACACCTTCCGGAGCACCATCGCCTACTAAGTCAAATGCACCCCAAAAAATAGGATGTGAAAACTCGGGGCTAGCAACCATTTGTATTTGGGCTTGCTGCAGAGCCATTGAGGCCCCTCCTTCCAATTTAGGGCCTAGCACCGAAAACGTTTTTTGCATCAGTTGCACTGTTGCCGCAGAGGATACACTCCAGTGCGTTACCAGTAAATTACGGGCTCCAGCATAAAAGAAAGCTTCAGCAAGTCCACTAAGCGCTTCGCCACCAAATTTACCATTCCCTCCAGCAGTATTGCAAGCAGACAAAACCACTAAATCAGCATTGAGCTTAAATTGTGCAATCTCACTGGCATCAACTAATCCATCTTGACTTTTGGGGGTATCTTTTTCAATCTTAGTTGGCGGTGTCAGTACAAGTCCCGGTTCAGATTGACAACGTAACTCTCCCGGCAACAATCCGTGTGTTGCAAAATAAAGAACCCGATATTCATTGAGCTGCAATTTCCTTAAATTATCCTCGGTAGCATCTTTACCCAGGTAGAGGGCTGGAGTTTGCCCCATAGACATAATCTTGCCAATTTGTTGTAATTCATTTGCTGTGTCTGGTAAAGAAGGCATTGCTAACAAAACTTCAGTAGGTATCGGTCCACTTTCACGGCATAATTCAACTGCAGTGGGAGGTAACTGTGGCGTTTTTTTATCTGTGGAGTTCGCAGCGGTTTGAGTGGTATTTTGTACACTCTTTTTTAATGGAGCAAGTACCGGATTACCAAATCCTAAAAAAGGTAGACTTGCTTGTTTAATCGGTGTCGTAGATCGTTGATCATAAAACGAAGCGAGCGAAGGTGCATGAGAAATGGCAACTTTTCGAATAAACCATTCAGCTTGAGTGTAATCTCTACTTGTAGGTGACTTAGTGACTAAAGTACCAAACGGTAGACTTGCCAATGGGCCAGTTGGAACAATAATCAAGTGTTTCTTATCTTGAAGATAATCACCAACTTTGCCAAAAATACTTTCATACAAAGAGTAGGATTTATCGAGATCAAATTCACTAACGCTTCCTTGCTGAGCATCTAGTGCTTTTCTTAAACTTCGAACATCCTCACCTATTTGATCTTGCGTGAGAGGGATTTGAACAATATGTATATCTTTTTTAGTAATCAACTGTAAGTAACTGGCTTGATTACCCAATAAAAATAATGCAATCGCTTCTTGTGGATCTAAGTAACTTTGTAATTGGCCCAAAGACACAAATCTACCACTTGTTAACTCTGAATAACGCGGATATTTTTTTTCTAATTCGGTTTGGATTGCTTTGATCTGTTCATTGTGTTCTTTGATTTCTGATGTAAGTCTGTCTTCTATTAACTTACTTCGTTGATCGTCCATCAGAGAAGTTTCCGATGCAAGCTGCGCTTTGTCAGCGTCTCGTTTTCTTTCTAAGCTTTGTAATTGATCGACTAAACTGGCGATATTTGGATCACTAATACGCATTTTGGCACTGGTCATCGCTAAAGTCTTATCCATAACCGATGAGCTTTGTAACTGAAAGGCATCATACACTTCGTTAAATAAACCTTGTTGCTCTTTAACGGTTTTAAGCGTTGGCACGATCGCTATTACGGCTTCAGCATAGTTAGATAATTGATCCGCACTCAAAACACCTTTTGGACCATTAGGTAGTTCTTTGGCAACTTTGATTGCTTCTCTAAAGGTGAGGATTGATTCGGTATTGAACCCTTCGTCTTGTAATCCAGTAGCTAGCTTTGTAAGTATTTTGACAGTTAATGGCGAGTCACCAAAAATATCACGTTGATAATTTAATGCTGTCTTATAGTATTTCACTGCAGCAGAAATTCTTTGTTGGGCAAGACTGATGTCTCCTAGGGTGACGAGAATATTCGTTTTCCAAAAGGCGGGAACTGATTCGGTCTCTTGAATAATCTTAAACGCCTCACCAGCTTGGGTTGCTGCACCTACAAAATCCTCGTTACGAAGAGACATATTCGCTTGAAAATTGAGGGCCATCGCTAATTCGCCCTGCATTAAATTATCATGATCATCCACTTGACCAGAAAAAACTGCTCCAAGAGCCGTATTGTCTTCTTCATTAGCTTTGCGCCACTGCCTTACTGCGGCTTTAGCAAATTGCTGACCATCTTGATAATTCCTTTGATTGGCTGCGTGGTAGCCTTGGTAACTGTAAAGCCTTGCTTTATCCTCAGGTCGGGTCGATTTTTGTACTAAACGCTCTCCCCTTCGAAACAAGCCATCTGCTTCTTCATAGCGTCCATTATTACTCGTATTGAGTGCCAGATCTAATAATGTATTGATTAGTAACTCTGAGTCTTCACCCAAAAATTGTGATTGTAGTTGCAAAGCGCGTCGAAAGAGTGCTTCACTTTGATCATACTTTCCCTGACTATTGGCAACCCTGGCTTCAGACAGTATTTTTTCGTAATAATCTAAATCTTTAGGGTTATAAAAGCGAATTGGTTTACCCCATATTTCTTTTAACCTGCGGGTCTGCTCGGTCAAACTGGCTGAAACAATAGGCGCTTGCTTCATCGTAATTGTTACCGCCTTGATTAAGACCGGTAAGGTGGCTGGTGGTCCTTCAGCAACGTAGATTTTTTTACCTTCTGACCTGATTAATACTAGATGTGGCCAATTACCATTCCCTAACTCGCACGGAAAAGCTAAGATAGGTGGGTCCATGATTTGCTGTGGACTCTGTTCAATCCAACGCGGTTGTTGGCATTGCATCTTTGAAGAAACAACGACGCTGGCTCTAGACTGAGCAAATTGAGTTAGAGTTGCTTTCAAACGCTCACTTAATTGCTTGTCTTCCACAGAAGGAAGCTCAGCTTGACTATTGAGGGTGCCAATCATTAAGCCATTACAAAAGATGGCATTTTGTTGACTAAGTAAGGTTTGTTCAACGTCCTGTCTAGGCGACAATTGGCATTTCTCACCGATGAGTAAGGAGTCACCAAGTTC